>NZ_JAGQBV010000021.1:0-38290 GCF_024345815.1 Cyanobium sp. HWJ4-Hawea
ACCACCAGGCCACCGGCAAAATCCAGGGCGCCCAGGCCCTCCACCCCCAGGAAGCCCCCTGGACCCCAAACCATGTGGGCCAGGGGCAGATAGATAAAGGTGCTCCACAGCACAACAAAGGCCAGCCAGGCGCGGAAGTTCATCCGCTCCACCACCGCCCCGGAGATCAGGGCTGGCGTGATGATCGCAAAAGTGAGCTGGAAAAAGGCCACCGCCCCATGGCTGAGCTGGCCATCTCCGTAGGCCACAGACCAGTTGCTAAGGCCAGCCCACTGGAGGCCGCCAATAAATGGAGCCAAAGGACCAGAGCCAGGGGAGAAGGCCAGGCTGTAGCCATACAAAACCCACAGCACGCTGACCAGGGCCATGGCCGAGAAGCTCATCACCATCGTGTTGAGCACGTTGCGGCTGCGTACAAAACCGGCGTAAAAGAGCGCCAATGCCGGCGTCATCATCAACACCAGGGCCGCACACAACAGCACAAAGCCGTTGTTGGCGCTTTGTAAGGCTTGCACTACGGGGGCGGGAGCGAAAGAACCAAGCTGCGGGGCCAAGGCGCAGCGTTTAGTAGCAGTCGCTACTAAAGCTTCAATTTCTGTTCAATTCGCTACCGAATAGGGGCTCCGGCGGGCGGGCATAAAAAAAGAGGACCCGCAGGTCCCCTTGATATGACTGAAGAATTGGAGATTGGGTGATCCGAAGACCACCCGCCCTTAAAGCAATCGCCCTGAGATCAATAGTCGAAGTCGCCGCCGCCCATGCCGCCGCCGGCGGGAGCAGAGTCCTTCTTATCGGGCATGTCGGCCACGATGCACTCGGTGGTGAGCACCATGCCGGCGATGGAGGCCGCGTTCTGGAGGCCAGAGCGGGTCACCTTGGCGGGGTCCACGATGCCGGCAGCCAGCATGTCGACGTACTCACCGGTAGCTGCGTTGTAGCCCTCGTTGAAGGGCTTGTTCTTGACGTTCTCAGCCACCACAGCGCCGTTTACACCAGCGTTCTGGGCAATGCGCATCAGGGGGGCGGTGAGGGAAGAAGCCACGATCGTGGCGCCGATCAGCTCTTCGCCGGAGAGGTTGGCCTTGGCCCACTCCTCGAGGGCGGGAGCCAGGTGGGCCAGGGTGGTGCCGCCACCAGGAACGATGCCTTCTTCAACGGCCGCCTTGGTGGCGTTGATGGCGTCTTCCAGGCGCAGCTTCTTGTCCTTCATCTCGGTTTCGGTGGCAGCACCCACCTTCACCACAGCGACACCGCCGCTCAACTTGGCCAGACGCTCCTGCAACTTCTCCTTGTCGTAGGAGGAGTCGGTTTCGTCCATCTGCTTGCGGATTTGCTCGCAGCGGGCCTTCACCGCAGCCTCGTTGCCTTCGGCCACGATGGTGGTGGTGTCCTTGTTGATCGTGATGCGACGGGCGGTACCCAGCATCTCCAGCTTGGCGTTCTCCAGCTTCAGACCAGCGTCTTCGGTGATCAGCTGACCGTTGGTGAGAACGGCGATGTCCTCGAGCATGGCCTTACGTCGGTCGCCAAAACCAGGAGCCTTGACGGCCGCCACGTTCAGCACGCCGCGCAGGCGGTTCACCACCAAGGTGGCGAGGGCTTCCTTCTCGATGTCTTCGGCGATGATCAGCAGGGGCTTGCCGGTGCGGGCAATCTGCTCAAGAACGGGCACCAGGTCTTGCACCAGGCCGATCTTCTTGTCGGTAAGAAGGATGTAGGGCTCTTCGAGCACCGCTTCCATCCGCTCGGTGTCGGTGGCGAAGTAGGGCGAGATGTAGCCCTTGTCGAAGCGCATACCTTCGGTGACCTCCAGCTCGGTGGTCATCGACTTGCCCTCCTCGAGGGAGATCACGCCCTCCTTGCCCACCTTGTCCATGGCGTCGGCGATCATGCGGCCCACCTCTTCGTCGTTGCCGGCGGAGATGGTGCCCACCTGGGCAATGGCGGTGCTGTCGCTGATGGGCTTGGCGTGCTCCTCGATCTTTTTGACGAGGAATTCGGAAGCCTTGTCGATGCCCTTTTTAAGGGTGATCGCGTTAGCGCCGGCGGCCACGTTGCGCAGACCAGCCTTGACCATGGCGTGGGCCAGGACGGTGGCGGTGGTAGTTCCGTCACCGGCGGCGTCGTTGGTCTTGCTGGCGGCCTGACGGATCAGGGCCACACCGGTGTTTTCGATGTGGTCTTCCAGTTCGATCTCTTTGGCGATGGTGACGCCGTCATTGATGATCTGGGGGGCGCCGAACTTCTTCTCGAGCACCACGTTGCGGCCCTTGGGGCCCAGGGTCACTGCAACAGCTTCGGCAAGGATGTCGATGCCTTTTTCGAGGGCCCGACGGGCTTGCTCGTTATAAATAATGCGCTTAGCCATGGAAGGCGATCTATCGAAAGGATGGGAAAAAGCTTGGTTTTATCAAACTCAGAAGAGCTTGATTAGTTGACGATGGCCAGGATGTCCTTCTCGGACAGCAGCACGAACTCATCGGAGCCGAGCTTGATGTCGGTGCCGGCGTACTTGGAATAGAGCACCTTGTCGCCCACGCCCACTTCAGGGGCTTGGCGGGAGCCATCGTCGTTGCGCTTGCCAGGACCAACCTGCACCACTTCGCCCACCTGGGGCTTTTCCTTGGCGGTGTCAGGAAGAAGGATGCCTCCGGCGGTTTTTTCTTCCGACTCGGAAACCTTGATGAAAACGCGGTCTCCGAGGGGCTTGACCGTGGAGACGCTGAGAGAAACAGCAGCCATGAATAAATTGCGAGAGCAATGGCATGACGTCTGAGACGCCACAGGGATACGGGCCAGGCAGCTTGCTGCAACGGATTGCAGCCAACTGGCACTCGAGCCCGCTGAGTGCCAACCCTATGGGGCCCTGGAGCCGCTGACCAGGCCGGTCCTGTGCGGTTGACCGAACCGCCCATGGGCGGCCAGGCGCGGTGATAAGGTCGTGCCGCTTCAGGCGGGATGGTCCCGCCGTGCGCTCCCTGCGTCTTACTTATTTATGGCTGCTGCTACCGCCACCGGCACCAAAGGCATCGTCCGGCAGGTCATTGGCCCCGTGCTCGACGTTGAATTTCCGGCCGGCAAGCTGCCCAAGATTTACAACGCGCTTCGGATTGAGGGTAAAAATTCTGCCGGTCAGAACGTTGCCCTGACTGCAGAAGTGCAGCAATTGCTCGGCGACCACCGCGTCCGCGCAGTGGCCATGAGCAGCACCGACGGCCTGGTTCGGGGCATGGAAGCCCTCGACACCGGCTCGCCCATTTGCGTTCCCGTGGGCGAGGCCACCCTGGGCCGCATCTTCAACGTGCTCGGCGAACCCGTAGACGAGCAGGGCCCGGTCAAAACCACTGAAACCGCCTCTATTCACCGTTCGGCACCAAGCCTTACCGAGCTTCAAACCAAACCCACGGTTTTCGAAACCGGCATCAAGGTGATCGACCTCCTGGCTCCCTACCGCCAGGGCGGCAAGGTGGGCCTATTCGGTGGTGCTGGCGTTGGCAAAACCGTGTTGATCCAGGAGCTGATCAACAACATCGCCAAGGAGCACGGCGGCGTGTCCGTGTTTGCTGGCGTGGGTGAGCGCACCCGTGAAGGCAACGACCTCTACGAAGAATTCAAGGAATCCGGCGTTATCAACTCCGAGGACCTCAGCAAGTCGAAGGTGGCCCTCTGCTACGGCCAGATGAACGAGCCCCCCGGGGCCCGGATGCGCGTGGGTCTCTCGGCCCTGACCATGGCTGAGCACTTCCGCGATGCCAACAAGCAGGACGTGCTGCTGTTTGTCGACAACATCTTCCGCTTTGTGCAAGCCGGTTCGGAAGTTTCGGCCCTGCTAGGCCGCATGCCCTCGGCCGTGGGCTACCAGCCCACCCTGGGTACCGACGTCGGCATGCTCCAGGAACGGATCACCTCCACCCTGGAGGGCTCCATCACCTCGATCCAGGCCGTCTACGTGCCTGCGGACGACCTGACTGACCCCGCCCCCGCCACCACCTTTGCCCACCTGGACGCCACCACCGTGCTGAGCCGCGGCCTGGCATCCAAGGGCATCTATCCCGCCGTGGATCCCCTGGACTCCACCAGCACCATGCTCCAGCCCGCCGTGGTGGGTGATGAGCACTACCGCACCGCCCGGGCCGTCCAGTCGACCCTGCAACGCTACAAGGAGCTCCAGGACATCATCGCGATTCTTGGTCTCGACGAACTGTCGGAAGACGACCGTCGCACCGTGGATCGGGCCCGCAAGATCGAGAAGTTCCTCTCCCAGCCCTTCTTTGTGGCCGAGATCTTCACCGGTCAGAAAGGTGAGTACGTGAAACTCGAAGAAACCATCAAGGGTTTCAACATGATTCTGGCCGGAGAACTCGACGACCTGCCCGAAGCAGCTTTCTATCTCGTTGGCAACATCGACCAGGTCAAGGCCAAGGCCGCCAAGATCCTGTCCGAAGCCAAGGATTGATCTGAGGAACCCCACCCATGAGTCTCACACTCCGCGTTCTGGCTCCTGACCAGAGCGTTTTCGATGGCAGCGCCGAAGAGGTGATCCTGCCCAGCACCACCGGCCAAGTCGGCATCTTGCCCGGCCACGTGACGATGCTTGCCGCCCTCGACACCGGCGTAATGCGTCTGCGTGATGGCAACGGCTGGTCTTCGATTGCCTTGATGGGCGGTTTTGCCGAAGTTGAAGCCGACGAAGTAACCATTCTGGTGAATGCAGCCGAGCTGGGCAGCAACATCAATGCATCCGCTGCAGAAGCCGAATTTGAGGCCGCCCAACTGGCAGTGTCTGGGTTTGAGGGTCAGGCCAATAGCCCTGAAAAGCTGAAGGCTGGCCAAGCCCTAGCCAAGGCCAAGGCCCGCATGCAGGCCAGCAAGGAAAACTAAATTTCCTAGACAAGCTCCCATCCCCCAGATTTCAGCAGTGCTGGTTTCTGGGGGATTTTTTTTGGGAAAAAGTGGCATTAAAAAGCGCCCCCCGAGGGGAGCGCCGCATGATCGAAATGCCGAAACCACCAATCAGGCGGTCCCGCAGAAGGTCACGTCGGGGAACTTCAGCTTGGCCTCGTCCAGGTTCTTGCCCTTGCCCTCTTCCTGCCAATAGTTGATCACTTCGGTGGCCTTATTGAGGATCTCAACGCGCTCGTTGTCGGTGATCCAGCTCTTGGCCTCGAGCTCGGTCTTGAGGGTTTCCCAGGCGTCTTCCCTGGGCCAGAAGAAGTAGGAGGTGAGGGGGCTAGGGCCGCCACCCACGATCTGGTCGACAGCTAGGGCCACGTTGTCGGGAAGCCAGAGGATCTTCACCAGGAAGCGGCCTTCGTCGGGCTTGGGGGTGTAGCCGGAGGGCACCCCGTCTTCGTCGATAGTGGCGGTGGCCAGGGCAGCTGTGCCCCCACGCATCACGGGCCGACCCTGGGTAGTGGTGTCTTCTGCTACTACTGCTGCGGCGGCTGGGATAGCTGCTGCTGGGGCTTCGCCCACGGCAGCGCCAGGGACGCTCTCAGTGGCTGTCATGGGGTCGACGCTCAAGGCTACGCATCAAACGACTAACCTACCAGCCGCCAAGGCGCTACCCCCCCATCTCCAGCGATGACGCTGCGCCTACTGCTCGATTCCGCCGACCCCAAAGCCTGGCGGCAATGGCTGCCCACCGACCTGTTCCACGGAGTCACCACCAATCCCAGCCTGCTTAGGCGGGCTGGCCAAAGCTGCACCACGGCCAACCTGGCGGTTCTCAGTCGTCAGGCAGAGGAATTCGGTGCGCAGGAAATTCACCTCCAGGCCTGGGGAGCGAATCAGATCGCCATGGCCGAATGCGGCCAGGCCCTGGCGGCAATGGTGCCAGGAAAAATCCTGGTGAAGCTGCCCATCACAGCCCAGGGCGCGGCAGTGGCCCAACAACTGATCAGCCAAGACCGCATTCCGATCACCTTTACCGCCTGCTACGAGGCGCCCCAGGTTTTGCTGGCCGCCGCCCTCGGGGCCCATTACATCGCCCCCTACTTGGGTCGCATCAGTGACCAAGGCCGCGATGGCCATCGGGAGGTGATTGCCATGCAGCGCTGCCTGGATGGGCTGGGTTCATCGCTGCGCCTGTTGGTTGCCAGCCTCCGCCAGAAGGAGGATCTCAGCCGCCTGGCCGCAGAGGGGCTCACCACCTTCACTATAAGCCCCGACCTTGCTGAGGCCCTATTCAGCTGCCAAGCCACCGAGGCGGCGGCTGCCCAGTTCGAGCAGGATGCAGCTGGTTAAAAGCAGCGCCGGCATGACACCAAAGGCCATCGTGCTGTTCGACATCGATGGGGTAGTTCGCGATGTGGCCGGCAGCTATCGCCGGGCCATCGTTGAAACGGTGCAGCACTACTGCCAGCAAAGGCCCGAGCCCGCCGCCATCGACAGCCTCAAGGGCGAGGGTTGCTGGAACAACGACTGGGAGGCATCCCTGGAGCTGCTGCGGCGCCTCGGCCACACGCCCCTGCCGGATTTAGGCAGCCTGGTGGAGGTGTTTGGTGGATTTTATTTCGGCGGCGATCCCGAAGGTGATCCAAGCCTCTGGCAAGGCTTCATTGGCAGCGAGCCCCTTCTGGTGCAGCCCAGCTTTTTTGCTGAGCTCAGTGCCGCTGGTGTGGCCTGGGGTTTCGTCAGTGGAGCCGAATCACCCTCCTGCCGCTATGTGCTCGAAACCAGGCTGGGCCTGGTCAAGCCCCCCCTAATCGCCATGGGGGATGCCCCCGACAAACCCGATCCCACGGGCCTGCTGCGCCTGGCGGCTGCCCTGGCGGGCGAACCCCTCGGGCCCGGGGCTCCGGCGGTGGTTTACCTGGGTGACACCGTGGCGGATGTGCTCACGGTTCAGCGGGCCCGTAGCCAACAACCCAACCAACGCTTCATCAGCCTGGCGGTGGCACCGCCCCACCTTCATGGCAACCCGGAGGCCCGCAGGTCCTACGAGGCCCGCCTTCTAGCCGCCGGCGCCGACCAGGTGATCGCCAGCACCGAAGAGCTGCTGGGCAGCCTGGAGGGATTAGATGCCATCAACAGGCGCTAGCTTGCTAGCAAAAGTGATTACACCCTATGGCTGCCATCAGCGTTCGCGGCCTTGGCGAAGACCAGTTGCGCCAATTGAAAGACCAAGCCCACCATCAGGGCATCAGCCTTAATCGACTAGCCCTGAGCCGGCTGACCGGGGAGCCACGCCCGGCAGACGGACTCCATCGTGATCTTGAAGACCTGGCTGGCACCTGGTCTGAGGAGGAAGGCAATGCCTTTGAGGCTGCCATCGCTCCACTTGAGCAGGTGGATCTCGAGTTCTGGGGCTGAGGCATGCGACCCATTTCCCTCGACACCAATGCCTACGTCAATTTCAAGCGAGGCTCAGCGCCATGCGTGGAAATAATCAATAGGACAGAAAGACTTTTGATCAGCAGCACCGTGATTGGTGAATTGCTGGCGGGCTTTGCCTGTGGCAGCCAAGAAGCACGCAATCGGCAAGAACTAAGCCAATTTCTAGCTTCACCACGGGTAGGGCAATGCCCCTCCAGCCTTGCCACCGCAGACACCTATGCCCTGGTCTATCGGGATTTAAGGAGTAAGGGCAGACCGATCCCCACCAACGACATTTGGATCGCCGCCAGTGCCATGGAGATGGGCTCCATTCTTTGCAGCTTTGATGAGCATTTTCAGCAGGTTGATGGCCTGCGAATCATCCGCAGCTGGGCTGAAGCCCTGCCCTGAACTCAACGCTCCATGGCGCTGGTGGTTTTGAGGGCGGCCGCCGTCAGGTTCTCGTGGCCTCGATCGGTTACGGCCACATCGTCTTCGATGCGGATACCAATCCCTTTCCAGCGCCCATCGATGGCCGGTTGCCCCTCGGGCACGGGCAGCCGGTCGCTTACGTACAAACCCGGCTCCACCGTGAGCACCATGCCGGCCTCGAGCTCCACGTGGTGCTCCCCGAGGCGATAGGCCCCCACATCGTGCACATCCAGGCCCAACCAATGGCCGGTGCGGTGCATGTAGAGGTGCCTGTAGGCGCCCTGCTCAATCAGGCCATCCACATCCCCCACCAGCAGCCCCAGCTCCACCAGCCCTGCCACCAGCACCCGCAGGGCGGTCCCGTGCACGCCCTCGGCCGTAAAGCCCGGCGCCACCGAGGCCACCGCCGCCTCCTGGGCCGCCAGCACCAGCTCGTAGAGGGCCCGCTGCTCGGCGGAAAAACGTCCACCCACCGGGAAGGTGCGGGTGATGTCGCCGTTGTAGTAGTCGCTGAGGCTGCAGCCGGCATCGATCAGCACTAAATCGCCGTCGCGCAGGGTGGAGCCATTGGCGGTGTAGTGGAGCACGCAGGCGTTGTCGCCGCCGGCCACAATCGAGCCATAGGCGGGGCCCCGGGCCCCCTGCTCGAGGAAGTGCTGCTCGATCACCGCCTGCACCTGGCGCTCACTGAGGCCTGGGCGGGTCACCTGCCGCGCCAACTCATGGGCCTCCGCGGAGATGCGGGCCGCCTCCCGCAGGCGCTCTAGCTCTTCCGGCCCCTTGCGCAGCCGCAGGCCATGTAATAGCGGACAAGGGGCCACCAACCCCAGGGCCGCCGAGCCGCTGCGGGGTGCCCGATCCAGCTGCTCACCCCAGGCCTGCAGCACGAGGGGCTCCACGGAGGGATGGCGGCCGACCCGAAAGGCAATCCCCTCGGCGCCCTTGAGATACTCCGCCAGCCGTTGGGGCAATTCAGCTAGGGGGTGGGCCATGTCAGCGCCAAATTCAGCCACCGCCCCCTGGCAGCCCCAGCGGAAACCATTCCAAACCTCGGCCGTGGGCTCCTTGGGCTCCACGAACAGCACGAAGCGGACATCGTCGCGATGGGGCAAAAACAGGGCCACCGCGCCCGGCTCATCAAAACCAGTCAGGTACCAAAAGTCGCTGTTTTGGCGGAATGGATACTCGCAATCGGCGTGATGCACGACCATCGGTGCTGCCGGTATCACCGCTGCAGCACCGCCCAATTCCGCGAAAAATCGGCTGCGGCGCTGGGCGAAAATCGTCATTAAATGGCGCCCGAAAGGGCAACGGTTCGATGCCAGTTTGGTTCAACCCCAACTGCAGTTGTTGGCAGAGCCGATTAAATGGGGTCCAGAGGCCAATTCCCGTGCTCCAACCCCTCCCTGAATGAACGACATCGTTGGCCTAGCGGTGCTGGTGGTGGTGGTGATCGCAGGTTCTGCCCTGGCCTCTGGCATTGAGGCTGCAGTGCTGACCGTGAACCCGGCGCGGGTCCATGAATTGGCAAACCGCCCCCATCCGGTGCGGGGGGCTAGGCGGCTGGCCCAACTGCGCCAGCGCCTGGGTCGCACCCTGGCCGTACTTGTGATCGCCAACAACGGCTTCAACATTTTTGGCAGCCTGATGCTGGGCGGCCTGGCGGCGGTGGTGTTCCACAGGCACGACTTCCCTGAGGTGGCCCTGCCGCTGTTTTCAGTGGGCCTGACGGTGCTGGTGATCCTGCTAGGTGAAATCCTGCCCAAATCGATGGGCAGCCGTTTTGCCATGCCGGTGGCCCTCGCCAGTGCCCCTGCCCTGCACCTGCTAAGTCAGCTGAATCTGCCCCTGGTACTGATTCTCGAGCGCCTACTGCCTGCGATTACGGCCGAAAACGAAATCAGCACCGACGAGGACGAGATCCGGCTACTGGCGAAGCTGGGCTCCCAAAAGGGACAAATCGAAGCCGATGAGGCGGCAATGATTGCCAAGGTGTTCCAGCTAAACGACCTTACCGCCAGGGATTTGATGGTGCCGAGGGTGGCCGCGCCAAGCCTGAGCGGCAACGCCACCCTGGAGCAGCTGCGCTCCGAACTGTTGGCCAACAACTCCGAATGGTGGGTGGTGCTTGGCGAAGAAGTAGACGAAGTACTCAGTGTGGCCAGCCGGGAAGCCCTGCTCACCGCCCTCTTAAAAGGCAACGACCATCTGACCGCTGCGGCCCTCGGTGAGCCGGTGGAATTTGTGCCGGAAATGATTCGAGCCGACCGGCTGCTCACCGGCTTCCGTCGCAACAGCACTGGCGTTCGGGTGGTGGTAGATGAATTTGGTGGATTTGTGGGTGTGATCGGCGCCGAGGCTGTTTTGGCCGTACTGGCGGGTTGGTGGCGCCGGCCCCCAATGGCGGGCGAGGGCCAGGGCCCATGAGGCATGCCCCACCCCCTTCTGCTCCCTCCACACCCGAGCGCTGTCGCCTGGGCCTGGAGCAGTGGCGCGGCCAGCTGCAACTAAGCGGCCGGGAAAGTTCGGTGCTGGCAGGAGAGCTGGCAGCAGTAGATCGCCAACTCGAACGTCTGCAGCAGAAGCGGCTCAAGCTGGCTGTTTTTGGGCGGGTCGGAGTGGGCAAATCGAGCCTGCTCAATGCCCTGCTGGGCCATGGGGCCTTCGCCACGGATGTGGCCCATGGCTGCACCCGCCACCAGGCGAGCGAGCCCTGGGATCAGCCAATCCCAGGGCTGGAGCAGGTGGAGCTGGTCGACACCCCCGGCATTGATGAAATTGCCGACGCCGGCCGGGGGCGCCTGGCCGCCCGGGTGGCCCTAGGTGCCGACCTGGTGCTGTTGGTGCTTGACGGCGACCTCAACCGGGTGGAACTAGAAGCCCTCGATGTGCTTTTAGCTAGCGGCAAACCGCTGCTGCTGGCCCTTAACCGCTGCGATTGCTGGCCAGAAGCAGAAAGGGACCAATTGATCGCCAGCATCCGCCGGCGCCTGCCGATCCAGGCCCGCCAGCTGGAACTAATTCCTGTGGCAGCAGCACCGCGACGGGCCCAGCTCCTCGCCGATGGCAGGGTGCGCAGCGAGGCCAGCTCCCCCCAGATAGGTCCGCTGCGCCAATCCCTAATCGAACTGCTGAGCCGGCACGGCAGCCTGCTGCTGGCCCTCAATGCCCTCCGGGCCGCCGATCGGCTCGAGCAGCAGCGTCAACACTGGCGCCTTAGCCACAGTCGCCAGGCGGCCCAGAGCCTGATTGGCCGTTTTGCCGCCCTAAAGGCCACCGGCGTGGCCGCCAATCCCTTCGTGTTGCTTGATCTGGCAGCGGGCATGGCCTGCGACACAGCCCTGGTCCTGCAGCTTTGCCAGCTCTATGGCCTGAAGATGCAAAGCAGCGGTGCCAGGCAATTACTTACCCGCCTTTCCGGCCACAGCGCCCTGCTGGGGGGCGCTCAACTGGGCATCCAATTGGTATTGGGGCTGATCCGCCAACTGCTATTGGTGGCCGCCCCCCTGACCGGAGGCTTAAGCCTTGCCCCAGCTGCCCCGGTGGCGGTGGCCCAGGCCGCCCTGGCCGTGCACACCACCCGCCTAACCGGCCGGCTGGCCGCAGCTGAATTGCTCAAGGGTGCCGAGCGGGGAGGCCGGCCAGGGGCCCTGCTGCGCAGACTCGCCCTAAGCGATCCTGCCGTGGGGGCCTGGCTCAGCACCTGGCAGGTGAATCCAGGCGACGGCGTTGGCCCGCAGCAGGCCCGCATGCGCCTGCAGGCCCTGCTGCCCTGAGCTGCCTGCAGTGAATCAAGTCGCCCTATTTGGCACCAGCGCCGATCCCCCCACCTACGGCCACCAGGCCCTGCTGGAGGGACTCCTCGCCACCTATCCAGTGGTGGCCACCTGGGCTAGCGACAACCCCCTCAAGGCCCACGGGGCACCCTTGGCCCAAAGGGCCGCCCTACTGGCTGTTCTGGTCGATTCGATTGGCAATCCCCGCCTGCAGATGGTCCAGGAGTTGAGTAGTCCTTGGGCGATCGAAACCCTGCAGAGGGCCCGGCAACGCTGGCCCCAGGCCGGGCTGGTTTTTGTGGTGGGCAGCGATCTGGCCGGCCAAATCCCCCGCTGGAAACAGGCCAGCGCACTGCTGCAGGGCTGCCGCCTGGCCATTGCACCCCGGGCCGGCTGGCCGTTCACTTGTGAGCAGCGCCAAGCCCTCGAGGCCATCGGCGGCCAGGTGATCGAGCTAGCCCTCACCATTCCCGCCACCGCCAGCTCCCGGGTTCGCCAGCAGCACGATCCCAGCCAAATTCCGCCCGCCCTCCAACCCACCCTGTTGCAGCACAATCTCTATGGCCTGCAGGGGCAGGCAGGTTTAGAGCAGGAAGATTTCGAGCAGCCCTAATGCGATTTGCCCTGGCCCAAATCAATCCATTGGTGGGCGACCTGACGGGCAATGGGGCGCGAATTTTGGCCGCCTGCCAAGAGGCGGCAACAGCAGGCGCCGACCTGGTAGTGACGCCCGAGCTGTCTCTTTGGGGCTACCCGCCCCGGGACCTGCTGCTGCGCCGCTCTCTGCAGCTGCAACAGCAAATAGTTTTGGATGGGCTGAGCGGCCAGCTGGCGGCAACCTGCCCCGACCTGGCAGTGCTGGTGGGCGTTGCCGAACCGATCGAGGCGGCTGAACTGCCCAACCTCTACAACTCGATTGCCCTGGTCGAGGCAGGGCAATGGCGGATCGTGGCCCGCAAGCGCCTGCTGCCCACCTACGACGTTTTCGACGAACAGCGCTATTTCCGGCCCGGCCAAGAGGCGGCGGTTTTGGAGCTCCAGCGGGCTGGCCGCAGCTGGCGCCTGGGCCTGACCATCTGCGAAGACCTCTGGGTGGAGGAAGAACTACAGGGCCACCGGCTGGTGGGGCCCGATCCCATTGCCGCCATGCGGCCCCACAAAATCGACCTCCTGCTCAATCTCTCGGCCTCACCCTTTGGCCAGACCAAGGCTTCACTGCGCCACCAGCTGGCGGCCCGGGCCGCCCAGGGCCTGGGTTGTCCGGTGGTCTACGTGAACCAGGTGGGTGGCAACGACGAATTGGTATTCGATGGCGCCAGCTTCGTGGTGGATGGCCAAGGTGCGGTGGTGGCCCAACTGGCCTGCTGCCGAGAGCAGGTGGGTATTTGGGATTGCCCCTCTTCTTCAGCAATGCCGCCCCTGCCAGAAGCCCCTGAGCAGCTGTTTCGGGCCCTGGTGCTCGGGGTTCACGACTACGCCCACAAATGCGGCTTTCGCCAGGCCCTACTGGGCCTAAGTGGCGGGATTGATTCGGCCCTAGTGGCGGTGATTGCGGCGGCGGCATTAGGGGGAGAGCAGGTCCAGGCCCTGCTGATGCCTTCCCCCTACAGCTCGCGGGGCTCCCTGGTGGATGCCCAAGAGCTTGCAGGGCGCCTGGGGATCCATACCTCCGAGGTGGCAATTGAAGCCTTGATGGATTGCTTTGCCAGCAGCCTGGGCAAGCCACTGGCCGGCCCGCCCGCCGGGATCACCGCCGAAAACCTGCAATCACGGATCCGCGGCACCCTGCTGATGGCCGTGGCAAACCAGCAGGGCCAGTTGCTGCTTTCCACCGGCAATAAATCCGAGCTTGCCGTTGGCTACTGCACCCTCTACGGCGACATGAACGGTGGCCTGGCCGTAATTGGCGATCTCTACAAAACCAGTGTCTTTGAGCTTTGCGATTGGCTAGATAGCCCTGCCTCCGCCAGCTGCAGAAAAGATTTAGGCCTAGCGGCCAATGGTCAATTAATTGGTGCAGCCATTCGCACCAAGCCCCCCAGCGCCGAACTCAGGCCCGAGCAACTTGATAGCGATTCGCTCCCGGATTACGCGGTCCTAGATCCACTGCTGAAATCCATGATTGAGGAACTGCGCAGCCCAGAGGAACTAATCGCTGCGGGGGCGCCCCCCGACCTGGCCCAGAGGGTAGGGCAGTTGATGGCCAGGGCCGAATTCAAACGCCGCCAAGCCGCCCCCCTCCTCAAGGTGAGTGGTCGGGCATTTGGCAGTGGCTGGCGGATGCCAATCGCCGCTCGCTAACGCAAGGGCCGGCCCAGGGACCCGGGCCAAATGCCTTCCCGCAATGCCAAAAGCAGGCCCGCAGCTTCGCCATAGCTACTGGCCTCCAGAACCTCCAAGCCAAGGGCGGCAGCGCCCACATCGAGCACGCAGGGGTTGTGAACCGCAATTAGGGGCACACCCCGCTCGGCGCAGGCCAGCACCGCCTCTCCCCCCAGGGCACCAGCCGGCGCCACGACCGCACCAAGCTGCTGGTGGAAAATTGCTGCCCCCAAAGCCAAGTGGCGGCCGCTAGCTGGATGAACCAGCCCTGAGTGACCATGCGCTGAGTGACCAAGCGGCGCCAACTCCACCAGGTTGGGAGCCCTACTCAAGCCCACCAAAACACAGGCCAAAAAGGTGTAACCCAGCTCTTCCCCGGCGGCCCGGGGATCTAGATCTGGATCCAAGGGCAGGGGGGTCAGGGCTGGGGCATGGGCGCAGGGCAAACCCAAATGGGCACTCAACAGGTGACTAATCACCGCCTCCGCCCCCGCCAAACCATCCACTCCGCTCCCCTGGCGATAGGCGGCCAGGGCCTCCCCATGGGGATCCTCCGGGAAGCGGGCCACCACGGCGATGGCCGTTGCCCCGGCGGCCCTTAGCCGCTCACCAGCCTCCAGCAACTGATCCGGCCGGCCCAGGCTGCCCCAGCTGGCACCACTGGCGCCATGGCTAAGGCTTACCTCCAGCGGGGCTGCAGTGGTAACAACCGGGCCAATCTCGAGGCCCAAAGTCGCCCGGCAGGCATCGGCAACCTGCAGGTGGCGCTGGCGTAGCTCGGTTTCGATTCCCGCATCAAGCAACAGGCCAATCCGCTGGCGCCTAACCGGCTCCAGGGCCAGCTCGCCCCGCGCGAAGCGATTCAGGGCAGAGCCCTCCACGTAGTGGATGCGGGGATCACTCCAATAGAGCGAGGCACCGTTCATCACATTGGGATGGGTGATTAGGCAACCACTTGCAGCAGCCAGCAGCCGTGCCGCCGGCAATCCATCGCCGGCATAACCGCCTAGCTCGCAGCCAATCCCGGTGGGAATAACCAGCAGGGTGGGCAGGGGTGCCCCGGGTCCGGCGGCCGTGGTCACGGCGAATCGGCCAGGCAGAAGACGGCCTCCAGCACCAGTTCCCGGCCCCAGCTGGCCGCCGCGGGCCCAGTAATCTCGGCCGGCGACACTGAAGTAATGGCCCAACGCAGGGGCTTGCCTTCGACCGTTGCCAAGGCGGCCTCAATTTGGGGCAACAGCGGCCCTTCCTGACGGACCAACCGCAGCTGCCGCGGCTCAAGCCTCACTTTTGATACTTGCCGAATTGCGCCTCGTAGAGCGCATCCTCCTGGCCGGCCTTGAGCTGGAGATCGGAGCGGGGCAACGAAACACATAACAGGGCAAAGCCCTGCTCCTGCAGCTCTTTCTTCACACCCATTGCATCGGGTTGATGCACCTGGCCCTGGCTAATCAGGGCCGCACAGGTGGTGCAAACCCCCGAGCAGCAGGAGCTAGGCAGAGGTACCCCCGCCGCTTCTGCCGCCGCCAACACGGTTTGATCGCTGCGGCAGGAAAAGCTATGGCTAGTGCCATCTAGATCAGCCACGACCCTGAAAACCTGGACCTGGTTCGAGATTTGGCCTTCGCCCGAAATTTCGGCTTTGCTGGAAAAACTGGATTCGGTCACGGGGAGGGGGTTAAAGGCAGGCAGCTCTGGCTCCAATTCTCTCAGGCTGCAGGAGCTAGGCCTGCTGCCACTGGCTGGGGTGGGGCGCCAGATACTCCGGTGGGGCCTGGCCATCGCCAACGGGAGGGGCCGTTAGGACCAGATCCAGGCTGATCGAGAAACGGGTGTCATCTGGGTCTTGATTGGCCAGCACCGCGTGATCGAGGCCTGAAGGGAAGAGCAGCAGCAGGCCCGCCCGGGGGGCCACATCAACCCAAGGGGTAGTCCAGGGAGCTGCATTTGGAGATGGATGTGAAGTAGTTAGGGCAGGGAGCGGGCCCCCATGGCCCACGGCCATGCCGGGCACCAATTCATTCAGCTGGCGCTGGGGGAAAAGGCGCAGACAACCCTGACGGCCCGAGCCATCCCCATTGAGGTAATAGACCGCGCTCAGGTGGGCATTGGGGTGGTGATGGCGACTAACCACCTGGCCATAGCCACTTACCACCGGCCAACAGCGCTGGATATGGATTGCCAGCTGACTTAGGTCAAAACCCAGTTCCTGGAGATAGCTGCGCCCATGGGCCAGCAGCTGGTCAACCAGGCCTGAAAAAACCGGATGGCGCTGCAACTGCCAAACACCATTTAGGTCGCCCGTCCAGGCGCAACCGGGATCGGGATTGGAGCTCGCTTCGCCCTGCAGTTGGGAAATCGCCCGTAGCTGCAGGGCTATCTCGATCGGATCAGGAGCCAACTGCACCCGTCCAAGGGCGACGGGGAACAGGGGCTCAACAGCCAAAGCCCTAGGCCATGGCAGCCGCGCCACCAACCACTTCCAGGATCTCCTGGGTAATGGCAGCCTGGCGGGCCTTGTTGTAATCGAGGGTGAGGGTCTTGGCGAGGGCCTTAGCGTTGTCGCTGGCGTTGTTCATCGCAGTCATCCGGCTGGCCAACTCGGAGGCTGCCGCTTCCTGCAGGGAGCGCAGCAACTGGTTTTCCAGATACAGCGGCAAAAGGGCATTCAGCAGTTGATCAGGGCTCTGATCAAAAACGATGTCGGATGGGAGCTTGGACTCCACATTGGCAGCACTGCCCACCTCAACCCCCAACTTGCCCTCGCGGGTGGTGAGCCGGAAGATTTCATCCTCCGGCGTGGCAATCCCCTGGGGGTCTAGGGGCAACAGGGTTTGCAGCACGGGCTTGGAACTCACCAAGTTGATGAACTTGGTAAAGATGATTTCCACCCGATCGGTTGAACCAGAAAGGAACTGGGCCAACACTTCATTGGCAATACCCATCGCCTCACTGGCATTGGGGACCTGCTCCAAGCCAGTAAAAGTGGCACGAATTTTATAGAGTTTGGCGCGGTTCTGGAAATAGGTGATCGCCTTGCGGCCAATCAGCACCAGATCCACCGCGTAACCCTGGCCCTTGAGCTCTGCGTAGCGCTGCTCGGTTCGTTTGATGATGTTGGCGTTGTAGCCACCACAGAGGCCCCGGTCGCCGGTTACGGACAAAAGGGTGATCGTGGCAACCTCACGTTGCTCCAGCAAAGGGGCTTCCGCATCTTCAAAACGCATCCGTGACTGGAGGTTCTCCAGCACGCGCGCCAGGCGATCGGCAAAGGGCCGGCTGCGGAGCACCTGCTCCTGGGCGCGGCGCACCTTGGCGGCTGCTACCAGGCGCATGGCCTCAGTGATCTTGCGGGTGTTCTTGACCGAACCAATTCGGTCGCGGATGTCCTTAAGGTTTGCCATCGGTTATGCCCCTCCTCAAACGGAGGCGAGCATGGTCGACTTCACCTCGTTGATGGCATCCTTGAGCATGGCCTCAGCTTCGTCGCTGAGTTGCTTCTCGGTTTGCACCTTGGAGATGAAATCGGCCTTGTTGCTCTTGAGGTAGTCGCGCAGTTCGCGGCAGAAATCAACCACGGAATCCACGGGAACTTCGTCGATCAGACCCTTAACGCCGGCATACACAACGGCAACCTGCTCGGCCAGGATCAGGGGGCTGAACTGGGGCTGCTTGAGGATTTCGCGCAGGCGCTTGCCCCGGCCCAGCTGCTGCTGGGTGGCGGCATCGAGATCGGAGGCGAACTGGGAGAAGGCCGCCAGCTCGTCGAATTGGGCCAGCTCCAGCTTCAGGGTGCCCGCAATCTTCTTGATCGCCTTGGTCTGGGCGGCACCACCCACCCGGCTCACGGAGATACCCACGTTGATGGCGGGACGCAGGCCGGAGTTGAACAGGTCGGAGCTGAGGAACACCTGGCCGTCGGTGATCGAAATCACGTTGGTGGGGATGTAGGCAGAAACGTCGCCCGCCTGGGTTTCGATGATGGGCAGGGCAGTCATGGAACCCTTACCCATGGCATCGGAAAGCTTGGCTGCCCGCTCCAGGAGACGGCTGTGGCAATAGAAAACGTCGCCGGGATAGGCCTCACGGCCGGGGGGACGGCGCAGCAACAGGGACATCTGGCGATAGGCCTGGGCCTGCTTGGTGAGGTCGTCGTAGATCACCAGGGTGGCCTTGCCCTTGTACATGAACGATTCGGCCAAGGCCGCGCCGGTGTAAGGAGCCAGGTACTGGAGGGCAGCCGATTCAGAAGCGCTTGCCGCCACCACGATGGTGTAGTCAAGGGCTCCCTTTTCCCGCAGCACTTCGACCACGTTTGCGACTGAAGCGGCCTTCTGGCCAACCGCCACGTAGACGCAGACAACGTCCTCACCCTTCTGGTTGATGATCGTGTCGATCGCAATGGCGGTTTTGCCGGTTTGGCGGTCGCCAATGATCAGTTCCCGTTGACCACGGCCGATGGGGATCATCGCGTCGATGGCGGTGATGCCGGTCTGCATGGGCTCATGCACCGACTTGCGCTGGATGATGCCAGGCGCCATCGATTCGATCAGGCGGCTCTCGGTGGTGGCAACGTCGCCCTTGCCGTCGATCGGCTGGCCAAGGGAGTTAACAACGCGACCGAGCATCGCGTCGCCCACTGGAACGGAAGCGATCTTGCCGGTGGCGTTGACCGTGCTGCCTTCCTGGATCCCCCGACCCTCTCCCATCAGCACCACGCCGACGTTGTCGTCTTCGAGGTTGAGGGCGATGCCTTCAGTGCCGTCTTCAAACTGCACCAGCTCGCCGGCCATCACCTGCTGCAGGCCGTAGACGCGGGCGATGCCGTCGCCAATTTGCAGCACGGTTCCGACATTGCTGACCGAAACCGACTTGTCGTAGTCCTCAATTTGCTGCTTGAGGATGGCGCTGATCTCGTCGGGGCGGATGGAAACCATGGGAGGAAGTCCCCGCTAGGGGAGCTGATTAAGGGGGAAGGCGTTGAACGGGGAAGGAGGGAAGGGGTGGCTAGCTCACCTTGGCCAGCGCCAGTCCAAGGCGGCGCACCTGGCCAGAGAGGCTGGCATCGATCAC
The DNA here is from genome assembly GCF_024345815.1 of Cyanobium sp. HWJ4-Hawea. Taxonomy (NCBI): domain Bacteria; kingdom Bacillati; phylum Cyanobacteriota; class Cyanophyceae; order Synechococcales; family Prochlorococcaceae; genus Cyanobium; species Cyanobium sp. HWJ4-Hawea. Next base: position 18,921 of record NZ_JAGQBV010000021.1, read on the forward strand.
CTGGGAGCCCATGCTGACGATGAAGCCGCCAATCAGGCTGGGATCGACCACGAGGTCGAACTCCACAGCCTTGGTGCCAGCAATCAACTGAACTTTTTTATTGAGCTGCTCCTTTTGCTCTTCAGAGAGCTCAGTAGCAGAGGTGACCTTGGCAAGGGTGATGTTGCGAAGGTCCCGATAGAGCTCCAAGAAGCGCCTCAACACCGCATCCAGCACTGAAATGCGCTGGCGATCGGCCAGCAGCTTCAGCAGGTTCTGGAAAGAGGGGGTGAGCTGGTCATCAAAAAGCTTGGCCAAGGCCATCTTTTTTGACTCCGGCTCCAGCACCGGCGAAGCCAGGGCTTGACGCAGCTCGGGACTGCTGTTCCAGACAGCCAAAAGGCCCTTGGCCTGTTCGGCAACGATGTCTGTTTCCTTGCGGGATTCGGCCACCTGCAGCAAGGCTTCTGCGTAGGGGGTGGCAATGCTGTTAAGGAGAGGCATCAGGCTTTCCCCAGGGTTTTTATGGACTGCTCAATCAGGCGGACCTGGGTGGCCCCATCGAGCTTGCCGGGCAGGGCCGCCAGGGCGAGCTCAATGGCTTTATTGGCGGCTTCACGGCGCAGCTGGTCGGTGACCCGGGCGGCCTCAGCACTGAGGTCGGCCATGGCCCCCTGCTTGACCCGGGCCATCTCCTCGATGGTGCGCTTCTCACTCTCCAGGCGGAGAGCTGCGGCACGGGCGTGGCCATCGGCGCGAATTTGCTCAGCCTTTTGCTGGGCTGCTGCCAGGTCCTGCTGGGCCTGGGCGAGGGAAGTTCCGGCGTTCGTCAGACGCTCTTCCGCGTCCTTCAGATCAGCAAGAATGGCGTTGCGGCGGCGCTCAAGAATGCCGCCAAGGAATCCCGGCAGAAATTTCCAGAGGCCAAAGATGACGATGGCCAGGTTGATGATGTTGGTCTCAAACACGTTGAGATTGAGACCAAAACCGCCGTGGGTCGCCAGCAGGGTGGGGAAAAGAATGGTCATGAGGTAGCCAGCAAGCGGGAGACAATCAGGTCGCCGAGCTTGGCGGAGTCGGTTGTCAGCTGGGCCATCGCTTGATCGCGCTGGGCATCGATCTCACGGCGGGCTTGCTCGCGGGAGGCGTTGGCATCGGCGGTGGCCGCAGCCAGGGCATCGCGGTAGAGGCTATCCATCTCCTGCTCTGCCTCCTGAATCAACTTTTGGGACTGCTGACGCGCGTCCTTGAGTTGTTCCTTGAGGTCAGCCTCCAAGCGCTCAGCCTGGGCCAGCTTTTGCTTGGCTTCGGCGCGGCTTGTGGTGATAAAGCTTTCGCGCTCTTCCACGGCCCGTCCAACGGGGCGGAAAAACAGCGAATTGAGGATCAGGGTGAGGAGCACCACCTGAACTGCCATCAAGGGCAGGGTGGCATCGAGGTCGAATAGACCTCCCTCCGGTGCACCTGCTTCGGCGAGCAGAAGCCAGCTGGACATTGGGGCGAAGGCGCTGGAACGGGCGGGCAAATCGGTTGTGGTGGGAACAGGTGAGGCAGGGACTCAAGCCCCTGCCTTCCGACCACTCACAACTCGATCAATCAGGCGAAGGGGTTGGCGAACAGCAGCACCAGTGCGACCACGAGGCCGTAAATGGTGAGTGCTTCCATGAAGGCCAGGGACAGCAGCAGGGTGCCGCGGATCTTGCCTTCGGCTTCGGGCTGACGGGCAATGCCTTCAACGGCGCCGCCAGCTGCGGTGCCCTGACCGATGCCGGGGCCGATGGCACCGAGGCCGACAGCCAGGCCAGCGGCAACAACAGACGCAGCGGAAGTAAGGGAATCCATGGTGGAGTGGGTGATGGTTGGCGCAAAACAGCGCTTAGGGGACCGGGAAATAAACCCTGCGCCTGGGACATTCCCGGAGGAATGGGCCCGGGGTGCAACCGGACCTGCGCGCAGGAGATTTAGCAGAGCGCGGGGACCGCTCCGCCGAGACGAAGGGCTCCTAGTGGTGCTCTTCGTGCACCGCTTCGCCGATGTAATAGGCGGCGAGGGTGGCAAATATCAGGGCCTGGATGGCACTGGTGAACAGCCCGAGGAACATCGCAGGCAGGGGCACGAGTAGGGGCACAAGAAATGCCAGAACGGCCACCACCAGCTCGTCAGCCAGGATGTTTCCGAATAGACGGAAAGAGAGCGAGAGGGGCTTGGTGAAGTCCTCGACGATCTTGAACGGGAGCATGATCGGAGTCGGCTCCACGTAGTACTCGAAGTACCGCAGACCCTTACGGCTCAAGCCCGCATAGAAGTAAGCCAGGGAAACCAACAGCGCCAGGGCAATGGTGGTGTTGATGTCGGCCGTGGGAGCACCCAGCTCACCGCTGGGCAGATGGATCAACTTCCAGGGCACCAGGGCGCCGCCCCAGTTGCTTACAAATATGAACAGGAACAGGGTGCCAATGAAGGGCATCCAATCTCGGTAAGCCTTTTCGCCAATCTGCTCCCGCGACAAATCACGGATGTAGTCCCAGAGAAACTCGAGCAGGTTTTGGGCTCCGCGGGGATCGCGCTCCAACTTGCGGGTGCCTACCACCACCAAGGCCAGAAGGGCCCCAATTACCACCCAGGAACTAATAAAGACCTGTCCGTGGATTTTGAGGTTGCCAAGCTGCCAATAGAGGTGTTTACCAACCTCCAGTTCGGCAAAGGGAAGGATGAGAGGCATGGGAGCCGGGAAAGGGAATTAGGCGTCGGAGATTTTCTGATCGAAAACCTTCTGATCAAAAACTGCCTGAAGAATCACTGCCGGTTTGTAGAGAAGAAAGCCCAACAGGGCCGGCAGGATCGAGATTTGGGGGACCTTGGCGCCCAGCAGCACTAGGGCCGCAGGCACCAGTAACTGGGCCTTACTGATCCGGCGGGAGTTTTCCCCCAGCCGACTCACACTGCGGCTGAGCAGCCACAGATAAAGGACTCCAGCGGACGCACCAATCAGCAGGCTTAGGGCCGTGATCGGGCTAAAAACGATGGCAGTGAAGATCACGGCCACTGCGGAAAGCAGCAGGGTGAACAGCAGTAGTCGTCGTTGAAGCCTATAAAAATCATCCATGCCATTGCTGGGATCGGCCGAGGCACGATCTGCAGCTGGATCTGGAAAATCCGGCGAAACCGGCAAGGGCAAGGCGTCAGTGGTCCCGATTCCTAGCTCCTGATCCCCGGGGGGATTGGCTGCCGGCAAAGCGGCATCCGCAGGGCAGGGGAGGGAAACCGACAAACGTCATTACCCCTGAAAAGGCGGGCGGAATCTATCACGCAGCTGCGGGCACTACCGGCAGCAGAACCCTCTGCTCCACCAGGCGCCGGGCCACCGCAGCCTGGTGCCCGGCGGACCAGCCCAGGTCCAAAGCCCCCAGGGCAGTCCCGGCTGGGGCCGCCTCCAGGCCCTTCATCAGGGCCAAGCCATCCGCGCCCAAGTCCAGAGGAGCCATGTCGGCATCCAGCAGGGCCACTCCGGGCCAACCCCACAGACAACGGTTGCGCTCCCCGGCAGCGGCCAGAAGGTCGGCATCGGATTGCCAGCTAGTGCACCCCAGGGGCCCCTTGCTCAGGAAAAACTCGAAATGGCTGATATCGGGATCTAAATCCTCGATCAAGGCCCATTGGCGCTCCAGGGGCAAGGACTGGGCCCGCTCAAGCAACTCCCCGCTGAGCAGGCGGGCCGGGTTCCAAACCTCAGGGTTTGAAAAACCAGCAAATTGCAGGTCTGCTGAGGCCACAAAGGCCATCAGACGCTGCAGGTTGTAACTGGTTTCCTGCGGGTGCAGATACATGTCGGCGAAATTGGCATCGGCGGCCGTATCGATCGCCCAGCGCTGCTCGTGGTGGCGCCTCAGCCGATTGCTGGGGGGAAGGCTGCTGAAGAGCTCCCGCCCCAGGCGCAGGCCCTCGGCACCGCTGCCCACCCCCAGCTCCGTCAGCACCCTTTGGCTGCGGTGGATTTCCCAGCGGCCCCCATCGGCATAGAGGAAGAGGTGCAGGAGCCCGCCTGGCTTAAGCAGGGCCGCCAGAGCCCGCAGGCCCGCGGCCGGTTCACGCAAATGGTGCAGAACCCCCACCGAATTGATGTAGTCGAAGGGACCCTCCCCCTCCAGATCCAACAAACTGCGCTGCTCGATTCGCAGCTCAGACACCTGGGCCGAGGCTTCGGAACGGCGGCAGCGCTCCCTGGCCAGATCCAAGGCCCCAGCACTGATATCTACGGCCAGGATCTCGGCGCCAGGGTTGAGATGGGCGAGGTAATCGGTACTCACCCCAGTGCCACAGCCCGCGTCCAAGATCCGCCAAAGACGCGGCTTCTCCTCCAGCCTGGGGGCAAGGGAACCCACCACAAATGCACTGGCACTGTCGATGCACCAGCGCCAGTTGTATCCAGGTGGCGGCCCGTCCTGGAGGGGATCGCCCGGGTAGGGGAAGCGGTCGTAGAAGGCGCTAACCACCGGTGTGGCTGCATCGCTGGTCGGCACGGCAAATCAGGCACTGACCAGGGGAGCTTTTCATGGCCCCAGGCAATTTGAGGCCCCGAAGCCAGCCCTGCTGCAAACATTTGTTCATGCCGCCGTGAACCCCAAGAGGGGCGGCCGTAACGTGACCCAGCCCGGTTCGCTCCCGTAAATGACCGTGACCGCCAGCAGCGGCAGCACTAGGGTCACCCCCCAGCGCTACGACACCCTGCCGCTCTCCAGAGTCCGTCAGGCGGAGCAGCAGGATCGCTTCCCCGATGGCGGGGAGCTGGATGGGCTGAGCAACTTTTTCCTGAGCGGCCAGCTGAGGCTCGCCGCTGCCCGATCCCTCTCGGAAAACGCCGAGTTCATTGTGGCCAAGGCAGCCAACCGGATTTTTGCCGGCGGCACCCCCCTTTCCTACCTCGATAACCCGATTGGGGTCGCCCCAGCCACCCCGGCCTCTGCCCAGGCCCTAGCCGCTGACCAGGCAGCCTTCCAGCAATCGGTCCAGACCTTTGCCCAGGGCACCGCAGCCCGCAGTGGCGGCAATGTTTTTAGTCGCCTGCTCGAGGGAGCTGGTGGCGACGGTGATGTGCGCGTAGAGCTGCCGGCGGGGTTCAGCCCAATCGCCGTGGGGCGCTATGGCACCGAGCGGATGAAGAAATCAATCCGCGACCTGGCCTGGTTCCTGCGCTACGTGGGCTATGCCCTCGTGGCAGGCGATCCCAGCATCCTCAAGGTGAATACCCGCGGGTTGGCCGATGTGCTCGACCAGGCCTGCTCCCTAGCCGCCACGAACGTGGCCCTGCAGGAAATGCGCGCAGCTGCTGCGGGCCTGCTCAAGGACAATCCGCCAGCGCGCCAGCTGGTAATCCAATACTTCAACGTATTAATTGGCGAGCTGGCCATCCCAACTCCCTCGGCAAAGCAGCGCTTGGGTAGCGCCGAAAACCAGGGTCTCCAGCTGCCCGCCAGCTATGCCATGGCGGCGGAAGGAGCCCAGCGCTTCAACATGAAGCCCGGCATGAGTGGAGCACAAAAGGCCGAGGTGATCAGGGCCGCCTACCGCCAGGTGTTCGAACGCGACATCGCCAAGGCCTATTCCCAGGTCGTCAGCCCTGTGGAAGCAACCCAGGTGCGCCAAGGCGACATCTCGATGCGCGAATTCATCCGCGCCCTGGGCCATAGCAAGGAATACAGGCAGCAGTTTTATGGCCGTTTCTCCAACAGCCGCGCCGTCGAGCTGGCCTTCCGCAACTTCCTAGGGCGGGGGATCAGCTCCAGGGAAGAGTTCACCCGCTACTTCGACATCGTCAGCGCCCAGGGCCTATGGGGCCTGGTGGATTCCCTGATCAACTCCAGCGAATACGCCCAGGTGTTTGGCGAGGAGACCGTGCCCTATCTGCGGGACCTCGGCGAGGAAGCCCAGGAAAGTGCCGGCTGGGGATCCAACCGCAAGTTGTTCCGCTTTAGTGCGCCCTTTGAGGGAGCCCCCCAGTACGTCACCCTTTACGCCGCCTACCGCCAACCCTTCGCTGACCAGCACGTCTACGGAGGCGGCAATGATCCCCTGGCCCTGAACTACGGCGCCATTTTCCCCTCGGGTACTGCTTCTGTAGCCACCAGGCCAGCACCGTACGGCTATGACGCCCGACGCATCCTGATCGGCAATGGCCTGGTCCAGCCCGGCCAAATGAACTCAGCCCAATTCCGCAAGGCCAGCCCCCGCCGGCTTGGACCAAAGGTGGTGCGGCTGCAGCAAATTTCCACCGGTGGTGCATCCGTTCCCCGCCGCGGCGGCCAACCGAGCATCCGGGGCACCGAAGCCAGCACCCAGGCCGTAATTCGCGCGGTTTACAACCAAGTTCTTGGCAACACCGGCTACGCCGGCGAGCAGAGCAAGGTTGAGGAAATCAAGCTGGAAAACGGCGACATCAGCCTGAGGGAATTTGTACGCCAAGTGGCCCGCTCGGAGGCCTTCCGCCGCCGCTATTGGAGCAGTCTATATATCACCAAGGCGATTGAGGTTATGCATCGTCGCCTGATTGGCAGGCCGACCTTTGGCCGCTGGGAAATCAACGCCTACTTCGACACCGCTGCCCGCAAGGGCTTCTACGGCGTCGTCGACGCGATGCTGAATAGCGCCGAATACAACGAAAGCTTCGGTGAAGACACCGTTCCCTTCGAGCGTTTCATCACCGCCAGCGATCGCAACGCCAGGCAAGTGCCCAGCTTTAAGCAGGCCATCACCGCCTCTGGCTATGTGGAGCCCCCAGCCCAGCGCCCTAACGCCCTGCAGTCCCAGGCCCTGCGCACGGTCAGTGGTGATCTGGTGCCCCGCAACCTGGTGGAAAGCCAGGCTGAGGTCTTCGGCACATGGAGCGCCCAAATCTCGGGGGGGCAAACCATGGCTCCAAGCAGGCCTGCCATCCCCAGGGGTCCGGGCAGCGTCCTTTCGGCCCCCGAGCCCACCCGTCGCTGGAACCCAGCCACCCTTCCTTCCATTGGTGGAGCTTGGCAACCAGCCCAGAGTCTTGGTCGAGCCACTAGTTCCTTTAATCGATCTGCCAGCCCCAATGAGCCCGGGGCCTCGATGGCCAAGGCCCTGCAAAAGGGCCTGCCCCAGGGCTTTGGCAGGCGTCAAAGCCTTGCGCCCCCGTTGACACTGGTCAACAACGCCAGCGAAAGCGAGCTGCAGGAGGCCCTCGAAGCCAGCTACAAGCAGCTGCTTAATCGGGTGCCTTTTGACGCCGAGCGCCCTGTCGAACTGGAGTCCAAATTCCGCAACAACCAACTGACCGTTGCCCAGCTGGTCGACCAACTGACTGGCAGCGAACTGTTCCAAGAGCGCCTCAATCGAATGGCGCCCCTGCGGGCCGCATCGGCGGCATATTTGGCCCTACTTGGGCGGGCAGCCCAGCCCAAGGAAGTAAGTGTCTTCTTGGCAACCCGGGCCAACTCCGGCCAACGGGCGGCAATCGAAGAACTGCTTTCGGGCAAAGAATATGCCGAAGCCTTTGGCGAAAACACCGTGCCCCATATCCGTGGCATGGCCACCGCCGATGGCCTGCCCTTGAGCACCGTCAATAGAACGGCCTCGCTCTACAGCGGCAACGCCGGACTGAACCCGGGCCCCAAGGCTGCTATCTAAATCGAGGCTGCTATCTAAACAAAACCACCCCCGAACCTGACAGGCCTTCCGATTTCACTATCGGGGGGCTTTTTAATTGCTAACTACACAAAATATCGCAAATAGATTCTTAACAATTGGTGCACACAGTAGCTGTCAGCAACATCTGCGAAAGTCGCTGCGGGCCAAGGGGTTTGCAGATTGGAACGGCCGTGAAGAACTGTTACCGGTGACCGGAGCAGTGAAGGGCCTTGCCACAGAATGATTGGGCGATCGGCGCGAGTCGATCACGTCCCCCTTACTCACCCGGATACGGTCACCGTCAAGGCGGCCGCTTGTTTCGAGGCAGAACTGCATGAGCATCGTCTCCAACTCGATCATCAACGCGGACGCCGAAGCCCGCTACCTAAGCCCTGGCGAACTTGATCAAATCAAGTCGTTCGTCACGGCCGGGCAGCGTCGCCTCCGCGTCGCCCAGGTTCTCAGCGAGAGCCGCGAACGCATCGTCAAGCAGGCCGGCGGCGCCCTGTTCCAGCGGCGTCCCGATGTCATCTCCCCTGGCGGCAACGCCTACGGCGAAGAGATGACTGCTTCGTGCTTGCGCGACATGGACTACTACCTCCGTCTGGTGACCTACGGAGTTGTGGCAGGCGATGTCACCCCGATCGAAGAGATCGGCGTGATTGGAGCCCGCGAGATGTACCGCTCCTTGGGTGTTCCCCTCGACGCCATGGCCGAGTCCGTTCGCGAAATGAAGTCCGCCGCACTGGGCCTACTGACAGGTGCAGATGCCGAAGAAGCTGGCTTCTATTTCGACTACGTGGTTGGCGCCCTCTCCTAAGACAGCCGAACACCCTCCAGCCCCCTTTATTCGACAGTCTTTTCGACCGTCCTTTCGCCCCTAGCAGGATTCATGCAAGACGCCATTACCAACGTCATCAACCAGGCTGACGTTCAAGGCCTTTACCTGGACGGTTCGTCCATGGGTCGCCTTGAGCAGTACTACGCCAGCGGTGAGCTTCGTGTTCGCGCCGCAGCCACCATCAGTGCCAACGCCTCGGCCATCATCAAGGAAGCCGTAGCCAAGTCATTGCTGTACTCGGACATCACCCGTCCCGGCGGCAACATGTACACCACCCGTCGCTATGCGGCCTGCATTCGCGACCTCGACTACTACCTCCGCTACGCCACCTACGCGATGCTGGCTGGGGACACCTCGATCCTCGACGAGCGGGTACTAAACGGCCTCAAGGAGACCTACAACTCCCTAGGCGTGCCCATCGGCGCAACTGTGCAGTCGATCCAGGCCATGAAGGAGACCACCGCATCCCTAGTGGGCCCCGATGCCGGCAAAGAGATGGGCGTCTACTTCGACTACATCAGCTCCGGCCTGGGTAACTGATCCCTCGAGCTTCAACCCTGAGGATCCTTCCCATGCGCCTGTTCAAGATCACGGCCTGCATTCCCTGCCCGGAAAAATCACGCACCCAGCGTGAACTGCAGAACACCTTCTTCACCAAGTGGGTGCCCTACGAGAGTTGGTTTGCCGAGCAGCAGCGAATCATGAAGCAGGGTGGCAAAATTCTCAAGGTGGAGCTAGTCGCCGGACGCCGCCAGCAAAACGTTGGCAACTGAGCCTTTGAACCGCTTAAGTTTGGATATGCCTTCTTGAATCCCTAATGCCCGGCTATTGCCGGGCTTTTTTGTGGCCAACACCTCCCGCACCCCCACCAGCTGGCTGCCCCTGCCCTGGCAGCTCTGGCCAGCCGAAGCCCGGCTGCTGCTGGGCATGGTGGCCATTTGGAGTCTGGTGGGCCTGCTGGTGCTCACCTCCGCCAGTTGGTGGGTGGCGGAGCGGGAAATGGGTGATGCGGCCTACTACCTCAAGCGACAGGTCATCTGGATGGTGGCCAGCTGGGGATTGCTGTGGTTGGGATTGCGTACCAGCCTGCGGCGCTGGTTACACCTGGCACCTTTGGCCCTGCTGATCTGTCTTGTGCTGGTGGCCGCCACCCTGGTCATGGGCAGCACGGTCAACGGGGCCAGCCGCTGGCTGGTGATTGGCCCGATTCAAATCCAGCCATCGGAGCTGGTAAAACCCTTTGTGGTGCTCCAAGGCGCCTCGATCTTTGCCCACTGGAAACGGATTGGCATCGATCAAAAACTGCTCTGGCTAGGGATCCTGGGGGGCCTAGTCCTGCTGATCCTCAAGCAGCCAAATCTCAGCACGGCCGCCCTAACGGGCCTGCTCCTCTGGCTGATGGCCCTGGCCGCCGGTCTGCCAAAAATCCTGCTGCTCGGTTCGGCTGGCGGCGGCGCCCTGCTGGGGGTGGGCAGCATCCTGATCAACTCCTACCAAAGGGTCAGGGTGATCTCCTTCCTCGACCCCTGGCGCGATGCCCAGGGCGACGGTTACCAACTGGTCCAAAGCCTGCTGGCCATTGGCTCAGGCGGGTTGTTTGGATCTGGCTTTGGCCTCTCCACCCAAAAACTCCAGTACCTGCCCATCCAATCCACCGACTTCATCTTTGCGGTGTTTGCTGAAGAATTCGGCTTGCTGGGCTCGGTGGTGCTGCTGCTATTTCTGCTGCTGTTTAGCTTTATTGGTCTGCGCATCGCCCTGCAGTGCCGCACCAACCAGCAGCGGTTGATCGCCATGGGCTGCACCACGATCCTGGTGGGCCAATCGATCCTCAATATCGCCGTGGCCAGTGGCGCCATGCCAACCACCGGCTTGCCCCTGCCCCTGATCAGTTACGGCGGAAATTCCCTGATGGCCAGCCTGTTGATCTGCGGCCTCCTGCTGCGCTGCTCCTTGGAGGGAAGTGGGCTCACAACCGCGCCCAGGCGCCAGCGGCCGGCAGCTGCCCGATAGGCTTTTGCAATGATCAGCCTTGGGCCCCTACTGGCTGAATGGGCTCGCAGCAGCGAGTTGCTGCTGCAACAGTCCCTGGCCTCCCCCACACCTCTTACGGTCGCCCTGGTGTTTGCCGGCGGGCTGTTGACCAGCCTTGGGCCCTGCTCCCTTTCCCTACTGCCCGTAACCCTCGCCTACCTGGCGGGCTTTGGCGCAGCTGCGCCAAAGCCCTGGCAGCGCAGCCTCAGCTTCGCGGCGGGGATTGTTGCCTCCCTGGTTTTGCTCGGACTAGTAAGTGGCCTACTGGGCAGAATTTATGGCCAGATCCCCGGCCTAATCCCCACGATCGTGGCCGTATTGGCCCTGGTGATGGGCTTCAACCTGCTGGGGCTGCTGAAAATTCCCCTACCGGCCGGCCCAGATCCGGAAATATGGCGCCGCAAGGTGCCGGCCCCCCTGGCCCCCCTGGCCGCTGGCCTCGCCTTTGGTTTGGCGGCCACACCCTGCACCACGCCCGTATTGGCCGTATTGCTGGGCTGGATGGCCCAAAACGGCAAGCCCCTGGTGGGCATGGTGATGCTCACCAGCTTTGCCGCAGGCCAGGTGCTGCCGTTGCTGCTTGCCGGCACCGCCGCGGCCAGCCTGCCCAACCTGCTCAGCCTTAGGCGGCTCGGCCAGTGGGTGCCGCCGATCAGTGGGGTAGTGCTGGTGGCCACCGGCGCCCTAACCCTGCTAGCCCGCTGGCTATGAGAATTTTCCAAAAAATTGCGGGCCTGATCTCCGATCTGCGCCTGGCCATTGGCCTGCTGTTGGTAATTGCCATTGCCAGCGGCGTCGGCACAGCCATCCCCCAGAAGGAAAGTGAAGCCTTCTACCACCAGCTTTACGATCCCAAGCCCTGGCTGGGGGTGCTCCATGGGGATGGGGTGCTGGCCTTCCAGCTCGACCACATTTATTCCAGCAACTGGTTTTTAGGGCTTTTGGCCTGGCTGGCCCTATCCCTGTTGCTCTGCAGCTGGAAGCGGCAATGGCCCGCCCTGCAGGCAGCGTTGCGCTGGATTGATTACAAATCTCCGCGCCAACTGAGCAAACTAAGCGTGGCTGAAACGGTTCCCTCCAGCGAACCAAACGTCAGCCTCGAGAAGCTGGAAAACTTGCTGCAAAGCCAGGGCTGGCAGATCCAGAGGCAGGAGGGAAGATTCGCAGCCCGCAAAGGGGTTTTGGGCCGAGTGGGGCCGATGCTGGTGCATGCGGGCCTGGTGGTTTTCATGCTGGGTGCCGCCTGGGGTTCCTTAGGCGGTCAACGCTCGGAGCAATTTTTAGCCCCGGGTCGCACCCTGGATCTGCTCGATAGCCGCGGCCAAAGCCAGCTGGTAATCGCCGTGGATGGCTTCTCGGTGCAAAGGGACCCGGCCGGCAGACCTGAGCAATTCACCTCCCAACTGCGGCTCCTAAAGGGGGAGGAGGGCCCGGAGCTCAAGCAGGCGCAGATCAGCGTCAACCACCCCCTGCGTTTCCAAGGCATCACCCTCTACCAAGCCGACTGGGCCCTGGCGGCCATCACCGTGCAATTGGGTAAAAGCCCCCTTTTGCAGCTGCCCCTCCAACCCTTTCCCCAGCTCGGTGAGCAAATCTGGGGGCTGGTGCTGCCCACCAGGCCAGATGGCAGCGAGCCTGTGCTGCTGAGCCTCAACAACGAAGCAGGCCCCGTAGATGTCTACGGCCCCGATGGCAATCTGCTCAGCCAACTGGTGCCCGGGGGAGATCCGGTGGAGATCAAGGGCCTACCGATTCGGGTCGAGAGCGTGCTGCCCGCCAGCGGCATCCTGCTCAAAAAGGATCCTGGCGTACCCCTGGTCTACGCAGGTTTCGCGATCGCCCTGACCGGCGGTGCTTTGAGTCTGCTGGCCACCCGCCAACTCTGGGCCATTGGCGAGGGGGTTGGGGCAGGGGGACGGCTGCATGTGGCTGGCCTCTGCAACCGCAACCTGACGGCCTTTGCCCGGGAGCTACCGGAGCTGATCGCCCAGGTCTAGGCGGGTGCCATGGCAGGCCCGCACCACGGTATGGACATTGCCCCTGGGATGGAAATCGGCCTCCAGCTGCATCCATTGGGGTGCGGCCACCGCCACACAGTCGTCGAGGATGCGGTTGGCCACCTCCTCATGGGAGATGGAGCGCTCCCGGTAGCTGTTCACATAGAGCTTGATCGCCTTGAGCTCCAACACCCGGGGCCCCGGCTGATAGAGCAGGCGCAGCACCGCAAAGTCGGGGTAGCCCGAAAAGGGGCATCTGCAGGTGAATTCAGGCAGTTCAATCGACACCTCATAGGGCCTGCCAGGCCTGGGATTCTCAAAGCAGATCAGTTGGGCATCGGCGATGGCCCGTTCGCCATAGAGCGGGGTTTGGGTTTGCCCTAAATCCATCGCTGACCTGAAATCAAGCCTGGATCCTAGGCAGCACGCCAGGCAAACCAGTAGCGGTTGTTACGGCGACCGCCGCCAGGCTCGGGCCTAATGGGTCCAAGGGTCCCTACCCCCTTCCATTAATGGAGGGGGCCTGAGAGACTCACCGCAGGTCCCAGCAGCCGCCATGAAAAAAGTCGAGGCCATCATCCGTCCCTTCAAGTTGGAGGACGTCAAGATTGCGCTGGTCAATGCAGGCATCGTGGGCATGACCGTGAGCGAAGTGCGCGGCTTTGGCCGCCAAAAGGGCCAGGTGGAGCGCTATCGCGGCTCGGAATTCACCGTGGAGTTTCTGCAAAAGCTCAAGCTGGAGATCGTGGTTGACGACAACCAGGTCGAAACCGTGGTCAGTGCGGTTCAAGACGCGGCCCGCACCGGTGAAATCGGCGATGGCAAGATTTTTGTCAGCACAATCGATTCGGTGATTCGCATCCGCACCGGCGACCGCGACAGCACCGCCATCTAGGCACCTAACTGGCCAGGGTGCGCTCCACCAAGGCAGCAATGCTTTCGGGATTAACGGCTGGCTGCTCTGGCCAATTTTCCCCTGGTGGATGCCCCTGGGGCCGAAGCCAGAGCACGTACTCGTGGTTGCCGGCCGGGCCCGTAATCGGAGAAGCGACCAAGCCGTGGGGCACGAGTTTATGGCCTTGGGCTGAGGCAATCACCCCTGAAATCGCATCGACATGGGCGGCCGGATCCCGCACCACCCCGCCCTTGCCTACCCGCGCCTTACCCACTTCAAATTGGGGTTTCACCAGGAGCAGTAAGTCCGCCGGGGCGCCAGGCATCATCAGGGCACAGAGGGCCGGCAGCACCAGTCCGAGGGAAATGAAAGACAGATCGGCCACGGCCAAATCCGGCCAGGATTCGGCACTTCCATAGAGATCGGCCGCGGTGAGGTGGCGCAGGTTTGTGCGCTCCCTGAGCACCACCCGGGGGTCACTGCGCAGGCTCCAGGCCGTTTGGCCATAGCCCACATCAATGCCATAGACACGCGTTGCACCGTGCTGCAGGAGGCAATCCGTGAAGCCCCCCGTGGAGATGCCGCCATCGATGCAAACCCTGCCGCCAATCTCGATGGGGAAGGCCTCGAGGGCCGCCAGGAGCTTCTCCCCGCCACGGGATACAAAGCGCGGTGGCTGCTGCACCAGCAATTCTGCTTCCGGCTGAACCTCGGTGCCAGGCTTGTCTAAAACCTGGTCGCCACAGCGCACCTTGCCGGCCCGGATCAGTTGCTGGGCCTGCTGGCGGGAGCTCACCAAACCCCGGGCCACCAGCTCTAGATCCAGGCGTTGCTTTGGAGCCATGGGCGTTTTGTGCTCAACGCACACTAGAAACCGAACACATTCCAAACATGGGGGCCCTGCAGCAAAAACCAGCGGAGGATTGCCAAATCGCAAGGTGGCCTCCATGACCTCCTCCCAACCCAGTCGCTCCCGAGCTGGCAGGCGTCTTCGCCTGGTGGGGGCCAAAAATGGGGCCAACAATGTGGTGGAGCTACTTAGGCCCGGCAGTTTTGTGCGGCTGCGCAACCAGCCCGGCGACCTACCCCCCTTCCAGTTGATCCATTGCCGCGGCGGCCGCTGCTGGGTGCGCCAGCAAAGCTGGGGATCCCTGGTGCACTGGGAAGTGGCCCACCAACAACTCACCACCGCCGCCTAGGGACTGCCCATGAGCTGGCCTGAAGCTGCCTAGGCCGCCACCCCATACATTGGATGGGCTGTTGTCACGCGCTGGCCCTTGATCGAGCGTTACACCCTGCCCGAAATGGGCAACCTCTGGACTGAAGAGGCCAAATTCCAGAGCTGGTTGGATGTGGAAATTGCCGCCACCGAAGCCCAGTGTGATCTGGGCCGGGTGCCGACTGAAGCGCTCGCCACCATCAAGGCCAAGGCGGCCTTCAAGGTTGAGCGCATCCTCGAGATAGAAGCGGAGGTGCGTCACGACGTGATTGCCTTCCTCACCAACGTGAACGAATACGTGGGCGATGCGGGCCGCCACATCCACGTGGGTATGACCAGCTCGGATGTGCTGGATACGGGCCTGGCCCTGCAAATGAAGGCCTCTGTGGCCGTATTGCGCTGCGAACTAGACAAACTGGCCAACGCCCTGAGGGCCCTTGCCCGCGAACACAAGGGCACCGTGATGATCGGTCGCTCCCATGCCATCCATGGCGAGCCGATCACCTTTGGCTTCAAGGTGGCCGGCTGGCTAGCAGAGGTGGTGCGCAACCAGGAACGGCTAGAGCGGCTCGAGCAGGTGGTGAGCGTGGGCCAAATCTCAGGCGCCATGGGCACCTACGCCAACACCGATCCCCAGGTGGAGGCCCTCACCTGCGCCAAATTGGGCCTGGTGCCCGATACGGCCAGCACCCAGGTGATCTCCCGCGATCGCCATGCCGAATACATCCAAACCCTGGCCCTGGTGGGTGCGGCCCTGGAGCGCTTCTCCACCGAAATCCGCAACCTGCAGCGCACCGATGTGCTCGAGGTGGAGGAAAACTTTGCCAAGGGCCAAAAGGGCAGTTCGGCCATGCCCCACAAACGCAACCCGATCCGCTCCGAGCGGATTAGTGGCCTGGCCCGGGTGCTGCGCAGCTACGTGGTGGCGGCCCTGGAGAATTGCGCCCTCTGGCACGAGCGTGACATCAGCCACAGCTCGGTGGAGCGGATGATGCTGCCCGACTGCTCTGTGACCCTGCACTTCATGCTGCGGGAGATGACCGAGGTGGTGAAGGGCCTGGGGGTTTATCCCGAAAACATGGCCAACAACATGAATGTGTATGGGGGCGTTGTTTTCAGCCAGCGGGTGCTGCTAGCCCTGGTCGACACGGGCCTAGCCCGAGAAGACGCCTATCGGATCGTGCAGCGCCATGCCCACAGCGCCTGGAATAGGGCCGGTGGCAACTTCCGGGCCAATCTCGAGGCCGATGGCGATGTCACCAGCCGCCTCAACCCCGCACAGCTGGCCGACTGCTTCTCCACCGACCTGCACCAGGAGAACCTAGCCGTGATCTGGCAGCGACTGGGGATTTAAAACTGGAGATTTAACCCAGAAAGTTAGTTAGGCGGCGTAGCGGCAGTGGGCAGGGGCCGCTCGGTGGCGGGATCCAGCTGACCGGCCACCAAATCCTCGATCTCGCAGACCGGGAAACGGTTGATCGCCTTGAGGGCGGCGCGGGCGTTGTCGCGCAGCTGCTGGCTGATCGCCTCGCAATAGGGCACCTGGGCAAGCAAATCCACGGTGCGGCGCATGATCCGCACCACATCCCCCTCATCTAGGGAGGTATTGGCGATCACATCACTCCAGCTGGTGCCCTTGGCCCAGGCCTGCACCAGCCCCGTCAATTCGGGCTCCCACCAGAGCGGGAAGCTCACCTTGCCCCGTTCCTGCTGCCGCTCCAGCTCCCGTCGCAGCCCCCGCAGATCATGGAGAGCCTCCTCTGCCGCCGCCGGGGGCGGATAGCCACTCCAGAGATCAGGGCGGTTCACCTCGGTGGAAATCGCCTCAAATACGGCAGCCAATTGGGCTGGATCGAGCTCATCGAGATGGCCGCTCATCAAGGCCAGGCCCAGCCAGAGTTCGTTGTCGCCGCGCAAAGCTGCCACGGTGCGGCCCACCTCGGTGGGCTCCAGGCCATCCTCGCCAGCCAGGGCACCGAAAAAGCGCAGGATCTCGATCAGGGAGAGAAAGGTTTCCCAGTGGCGGTTGGAGCGGAAATGGAGCAATCGCTGGCGTTCCTCGATCTCCAGCTGGAGCTCCTCCATCCGGTGGCGGTGCTTCTTGAGCTGCCTGCGATCCCCCCAGCGATGGGCGGGATGGAGCTCCAACTCCTCCTCCAGCTGGTGCACCAACTGGGCATGGACCTGCACCTCGCCCGCCAGGTCGTACTGGGGGGTGGCCATGTCATGGCGACGGGCCATGTGGCCCACCGCCAGGGCCAAGCCCCCACTGACCTGGTCGCCGTGGCGCAATTCACCGGCGTGGCGCAGCAGGGGCGTCTCCACCTGGCCTACCTGCAGACAACTGAGCTCCGCATGCAGACTCACCACCGCATTGCAGGGCAGCAACACCCACAGGTTTTCGTCGGTGAGGCAAAGCAGGAGGGGGAACTGGCCCGATCCCTTGACCTTTTCCACAATCACAGCCGGAGTCACCCGCCCCTTGAGTTGGGGCGCCTTGAGGCTCACGAGGGTACCTTCGCTGGCGAATTGCAGGGCCAAGGTGAGCTCGTGGGCCAGGGTTTCTTCTGCCTGCTGCTGAAGAATCCGCAGGATGCGCCTTTCCTCCCGCAGGCGGTTTCGCTGCTTTTCGTAGTCCTCGAAGTCCTCCCAGGGCACATCCCCGGAACCGTCCTCCAGGCGATCCAGTTGGCCCATCAAATCGGCAATGCGGGCCTCGTCTTCCACCAGGTCCAAGGTGGCCAGATAGCGCCCAAAACTGCGCTCCACCAGCTCCTGGGCCTTGGCCAGGTCGTAGCGCTGCAGCAGGTTGAGCACCATCCCGTAGGAGGGGGTGAACTGGCTAACCAGGGGATCGGCGGGGCTGGTGGCCAACTGGCCGGCCTCACGCACCCCCTCAAAGCGGCTTTGCACCGTGACCACATAACCCTGGGTATCGAGCCCTCGCCTGCCGGCCCGACCGGCCATTTGCAGAAATTCACTGCCCATCAGGGGGCGGTGGCCCCGCTCGGTACGCTTGGAGAGGGCTGAGATCACCGTGGTGCGCGCAGGCATGTTGATGCCCGCAGCCAAGGTTTCCGTGGCAAACACCACCTTGATCAGGCCCTGCTGGAACAACTCCTCGATCAGCTCCTTCCAGGCCGGCAATACGCCGGCGTGGTGGGCCGCAATGCCCCGCAGCAGGGCATCGGCATGGCCCCCATCTCGCAACGCTTCTGGGGTGGCGGCGATGTAGGCATCAAGCCGCGCCTTAATGCGGGCCTGCTCGGCTGAATTTACCAGGCAGATCTTGCCCAGCTCCTTAACTCCCCGGTCACAACTGCGACGACTAAAGATGAAATAGATGGCCGGAAGCATGTCCCGCTCTGCCATCTGGGCCACCACAAACCCCAGGGGCGGGGCCTCCGGCTGGGGCGGCTTCGGCACTTTCGGCCCCTTGCGGCGGGCCCCCTTCGGTGCGCGCCAAACCTTGCAGTTGGGGTGAAGCCCAGTGCCCTCCTCATTGAGCAGGGGATGGAGGCCCTTGGCGCTACAAAAACTGAATTCCAGGGGCACGGGCCGGAAATCGCTCAACACCAGCTGGGTGGGGCCATGCACCCTCTCGATCCAGTCGGTCAGCTGCCCTGCATTGGCCACAGTGGCCGATAGGGCCACCAACTGGATGACCGGTGGACAGTGAATGATTGATTCTTCCCAGACGGTGCCGCGCTGGGAATCGTTCATGTAATGGCACTCGTCGAGCACCACCGCCTCCACGCCCTCGAGCGGGTCATCTCCGCCATCGGCTTCCGCATAAAGCATGTTGCGGAAGATCTCGGTGGTCATCACCACGATCTGGGCTTCCCGGTTGAAACTGAGATCACCGGTGAGCAGGCCCACTTTTTCGTGGCCAAATTGCTCGCGGAAATCGCGCAGTTTTTGGTTAGAGAGGGCCTTAAGCGGCGTTGTGTAGAACACCTTCTGGCCATGGGCCAGGGCGCGGTGAATGGCGTATTCCCCCACCAGGGTTTTGCCCGAACCGGTGGGAGCGCTTACCACCACTGAATGGCCCCGGTTGAGGGCATCGATCGCCTCCAACTGGAAGGGATCAAGCGGAAAAGGGAAAAGCCTTTCGAGGGCTAGGTCGGAGCGATTACCGGCCGAATCTGGCACTGGGAGCCGGTTTTACAGATTTAACAATTCTATGGCGACCCTCTGAAGCGGGGGTGCCCACGGCCGATCACACTGAAGCCAATCTGTTGATCCCCGGGCCCCCTGTGGCAACGGCTGAAAGCCCCCACTGGCGCCAACAGCTGCGCCAAAACCTGGAGGCCATGGCGCCAGAACGGCAAAGGTCGCTGCGCTGCTTCCAGCCCCTGGGCCCTGGCCTGCTGCAGGACGATGAGGCAAGCCATCTGGGGCCAGCTGCAGCCCTCTTGGACCTGGCCAGCAACGACTATCTGGGGCTCAGCCGCCATCCCCGCACCATCGCCGCGGCCCAGGCCAGCCTTGCCCGCGATGGCACCGGCAGTGGCGCTTCGCGGCTGATCAGTGGCACCAGGGCCGTGCATGGCCAACTGGAAGGGGCCCTGGCCCAATGGCTTGATCGCCAGCGGGTGCTGCTGTTTCCCAGTGGCTTCCAGGCAAACCTGGCCGCCGTTTGCGCCCTGGCCGATCGCCACAGCCTGGTGCTCGCAGACCGCCTGATCCACCACTCCCTGCTGGTGGGAGTGCGGGCCAGCGGGGCCAAGCTGCAACGCTTTGGCCACAACAACC
>NZ_JAGQBV010000022.1:0-35657 GCF_024345815.1 Cyanobium sp. HWJ4-Hawea
GCAGCTCCACCTGGGGCCACCATTGCAACAGCGCCTCCGCCCCACACCAGCGGCGCAGGATTGCCTCGGCGGTGGCGGGCCGGTAGCCAAAGCAGCTGACCCAGTTTTGATCCAGGCCCTCGGGTTCGTTGTGTGCTAGGGCCCGTAAAAATGCACCCCAAAGGCCTGTCTGCCAGGGGGTTAGCTCGTTGCCATCGGGGGCGCAAACCCCTGCAGCACTGACCATGCCGCCCAGCCAGGGCCCCGGGGTGAGCAGCAAGGTGCGGGCCCCTCCCCTGGCTGCCTGCAATGCCGCAGCTACTCCGCCGGTGCCCCCGCCCCAGACCACCACCTGGGCCGACTCCTGGTTGCTACTGGACGGGGCCATCGTCTCTGGGGTTTGCATCCAAGATTGGCAGGGGGAGGCTCGGTAGGATCCGGCCCCGGCACAGGGTCGCTCCGGCGGCGCAGCGAGCCCCCCTTATCCGCCGAATGTCTTTCACACTCACCACACCCCTTTATTACGTCAACGACAGGGCCCATCTGGGCAGTGCCTACACAACCCTCGCCTGTGATGCGATCGCCCGTTATCAGCGGCTAAAGGGAGAAGACGTGACCTTCATCACCGGCTGTGATGAACATGGCCAGAAAATTCAACGCACTGCTGAGGCCGCTGGCCTAACCCCCAAGGCCCATTGCGATCTGGTTAGTTCGGGCTACCGCGACCTATGGGAACGCTGGCAGATCAGCAACGACCGCTTTGTCAGAACTACGGATCCCCTTCACCGCAGTGTTGTTGAGCAGTTTTTTGCAAGGGTTGAGGCCAATGGAGATGTGATTGAAGGGCGCCAGCAGGGCTGGTATTGCGTCGCCTGCGAAGAATTCAAGGACGATCCAGCTGAGGCGCCAGAGCCCAACTGCACCATCCATCAAAAGCCCCTGGAGTGGCGCGATGAGCTGAACCTGTTCTTTCGCCTCTCCCGCTATCAGCAACAGATCGAAGAGTTGGTTGCCAAGCCAGGTTTCATTGCTCCCGCCAGTCGCCGCAAGGAGATTCAAAATTTTGTAGCCCAGGGTCTAAGGGATTTCTCCATTTCCCGGGTAAATCTTCCCTGGGGAATTCCGGTGCCAGGCCACGGGGGGCACACCTTCTATGTCTGGTTTGATGCCTTGCTGGGCTATCTCACGGCCCTATCTGCTCCAGGAGAAACCCCCTGCCTCGAGCAGGTAATCGACCACGGTTGGCCAGCCCAATTGCACGTGATCGGTAAGGACATCCTGCGTTTTCATGCTGTCTACTGGCCGGCGATGCTCCTATCGGCCGGATTGCCAATTCCCGAAAAGGTTTTCGGCCACGGTTTTCTGACTAGGGAGGGTCAGAAGATGGGCAAATCCCTGGGCAACGTGCTCGACCCTGAGGTATTGCTTGAGCGTTGCGGTCGCGATGCCCTGAGGTGGTATCTCCTGCGGGATATCCCTTTCGGGGATGACGGCGATTTCCAGCAACAGCGCCTCACCGACCTGGTCAACAACGACCTGGCCAACACCATTGGCAATTTGCTAAACCGCACCACTTCGATGGCCAGACGCTGGTTTGCAGATGGGGTGCCGCCGGCAGTAACCGCCCGCCAGGAAAACCATCCCTTGGCCATCTCGGCCCTGGCAGCGGGTGTCACGGTTGGAGCTGCCCTGGACGATTTGGATTTTCGTCGGGCGGCCGAGGCAATTCTGCAGTTGGCCACTGCAGCCAATGGCTACCTGAATGAGCAGGCCCCTTGGAAATTGATGAAGCAGCCCGGCCAAGAGGCTCAAGTTGGTGACGATCTCTATGCGGTGCTGGAGGCCACCCGCTGGGTTGCGGTGCTCTTGGCCCCACTGCTGCCTGAGATGTCAGAGCGCATGCTCCTCCAACTGGGCCAATCGCCCTTTGGGAGTGGCCCGGTTAGCTCCGCCGCTGCTGGCCCCATTGCTAGCAAAGGCTCTCCTGCCTGGATTGCAGCCCAACGATGGGGGTTGCTGCAGCCCCAGCTGACCTTGGTGGAACCCCAACCGGTGATGCAGAGGCTGGAGCTGGAAGGGCCCCTATGAGCAGCTCCCACACCTCCTTAGCAACCACATGCCTGGCCGCTGGCCTGTTCCTTAGTGGTTGCCAATTTGGTTCCACCCCGGAAACCCCAGCCCAACCCTTCTTTTTCCGGGCCCTAAAGCTTGAACAAAGAGACAGGCTCGGCCAGCCGAGCTGGGCCCTTCAGAGCCCGGAGGCCCGCTACGACCTGGGCCGGCGAGTGGCCCAGGCGAGGGATCTTCAGGGCCAGCTCTTTAACCGCGGCCAATTGCGTTATCGCCTCAATGCCACGGCAGGCACCGTGCTGAACGATGGCGAGATTGTGCAGCTGGAGGGCCAAATCAAGCTTGAGGCCTATGGCAATAACCCCTTCACGATTAGGGCCCGAAGGGGCCGCTGGTTTCCCAACCGCAATCTCCTCGAGCTCGACTACAGACCAATTGCCACCCAGCGCAATCTCCAGCTAACTGCCAATCGCCTGCGCTTCCTAATTGACCAGGACAAGCTGGAGCTTCGGGGCAGGCCCGAGCTCCAACGCAGTGGCGAAAATGCCTTGAAGCTCGAAGTTCGCTCTGCGGAGTGGTTTACGGCAAAGGGAGACTTGATGGCCCTGGGACCGGTGGTGGGAGTTCGTTCCCTGGCCAATAAAAAGGAGCAACGGCTCACATCTCCTTCCCTAACTGGCAACAGCATTGCCCAGAAGCTGCTGTTGGCAGCTCCGGTACGCCTGGTAGATACGGAGAAGGGGGCCGTACTAAACGCCCTGGAAACCACCGTTGATGTGGGTCAGGAGCTGATTGTCAGTGCACTTCCTTTCAACGGCACCATGAAGCAGGCCCGAATCAGTGGCGGCGGTTTCATGCTGCATTCCCGCACCCAGACCGCCATAGTCACCAGTGCTTGCTTCCTGCAGCAACCCACCGATTCCATAGGGGCTAACCGCTGTTTCTGGAATTGGCAGACCAACCAGGTCAGCGCTAGGGGCGACGTAACCCTCAAGCGTCAGGCCAATCAGCAGCTCACCAGGGCCAAACGAATCGATGGTCGCCTTGGTGACGATGGCCTGGTGGTTTTCACCAGCCCTGGGGGCCGGGTCAACACCCAATTGAGGCTGCCGGCGAAATCAAAATCCCCTGCTCCCTCCCCTGCTAGGCAGCAAAGGTCTCCAATTGAGCTATGAGCTTTTCACTCCAGCCTTCAATCCACATCAGGTCGCTTCGGCCAAAACAGCGGGGTGACCAGCCACCCAGCAGCAGCAAACCCTCCTGACCGATGGGTTGGACAACCACTGCGGGCAATCCGGGGAGAAAGTCGTCGAACTCAGCCCGTCCTGGGTAGAGCTTTAGGTCCACCAGGGAAATGGCCCTGCCTGTGGCCATGGCCCGCTCACAAATGCTGCCTGGAATAAAGGTTTGATCAATGGCGAGCCCCCGCCGCAGTAGGGGTTCACCACGCCACAGCAGCAGTAGACAGGCCGCAGCAGAGGTGGTGAGCAACATTTGGCTACCCCAGGCCAATTCGAGCCTCAGCTGGTCGGGCAGCTCGGGCTTGATCTCCAACACCTGGTCGCCGCCAAGTTCAAATTTGGCCGCAGCTTCAGGGATTGCCCTTGTCCATAGCCCGGAAACCACCAGCAGGGAAACGGCCAGCAAGCTGGCGAGAACCCCCGCCCGCTCGAGGGGCGGCTCAAGGCTGGGCGCCAGAAATTGGTTGGTAACCGCAAGAGCAAGGCCAACCAAACCAACCCCGAGACAGACCTTGGCGGGAGTTGGCAGGCTCATGGAAAGGACTTAGGGGAGACAGGGAGACCAGTAGGCGGCAAACTAGAACCACGAATGGCCTGCCGTGCTGCCTGTGTTCCGTTCTCTCCGTCCCTGGCTAGCCCTGATGCTGGGATTGCTTGTGGGGATTCTCCTTTTGCCCACCCCTTCCCTTGCCGTGTCGGTGTCGTCCCTGCCAGCGGTGGTGCCCGAGGAGAGGGTGATCGACACGGCCGATGTGCTTAGCCGTGCCGGCCGGGCAGATGTGTCGGATGCCCTGAGGGCATTTAACGAAGAACATGTGGATGCCCACCTGATCACTGTTAAGCGCCTGGATTACGGGCTCAGTTTGGACAAGCTCGCCAATCAGCTACTGCAGACCTGGCTCCAGGCAGGTGCCGAGGACAACCAACTTCTATTTTTGATTGAAACCCAAACCAACACCGCTGCAGTTGTTGAGTCTCCTGGCCTTGAGGGTCAGCTGAACAGTGGTCTCCTAACCAGTACCGCCCGTACCACCTTTGGTCAACCGATCCGTGAGGGTGGTCGATACAGGCAGGGCAGCCTTGATGGCATTGGCAGACTTTTGACTGTTCTTCAGGGTTCCGAGGATCCGGGTGAACCAGCGATAGCTGACATAAACGAGGTTCAAGTTACAAACATACCCTCAAAGGAGGAGACCTCCGAAAGCAATGCTTTCACCTGGATCATTGTGTTATTGGTGGCAGGAACTATCGTGCCAATGCTTACTTGGTGGGTTTTTTCTCGCTAACCACCCATGGGACTTACCGATTGGACAGGTGCATTTGGACGGGCCCAGACCAGCGACCTCAGCCATAATCTGGAACGGGGCTATGAAGCTGCGCTTCTAATTCAAAGCATTGAATTGGAGCATTACAACGATCGGGCTGTGCGCCCTGAGTTGGAACTCTCGATCCCTAAGGCATCCCAAGCCCAATTGCTGCGGCGCTTTCGCACAGCCCTGGACCTTTGCCGTCAGGCCCTCGTAACCATCGAGCCTTTCCGTCAGGAGTTCGCAGGCCAGGAGCTGCGTCAACTCCAACTGATTGAGGCGGTAGTCAGCAGGTACGACAACCAGTCACGCAGCCTGCCGACCATTAGCCGCTCACCCCAGGTATTGCCCCGCAGCCTGATTGGGGTGATGGATCAGGTGAGAAGGCAGTTGGATCCGGAAGCTGAAGCGAATGTGGTTGCAGGCTTCAGGCGCAGGCGTGACTCCACACTTGTCTCCCTGAGGATATTATTACTGTTGATCCTAGTGCCAGTTTTGATTCAGCAAATTAGTCGTACATATATTATATCGCCAATTGTTGATCAGTTTGCCCCTTCCGCACCAATCCTTAGCTATCCCAAGCCCCACCTTGAGGAGAGGGCTGTCCGTAAATTGCGCGATTTCCAGGGGGAACTGGAGTTTGAGGCTCTCCTATCCGGAAACCCGCTTCCTACCCGGGAGCAGATGCAACAGGAACTTACGAAGCGAGCTGCCGAGCTTCAGCAGGAAGCCAGTCAGGAGAGCACCCATGCAATCAAGAATGTGTTATCTGATGTGGGCGCCCTAGTTGGATTTATTCTGGTATGTGTTTTCGGGCAGAAGGATATTCAAGTCCTAAGGGGGTTTATAGACGAACTGGTCTATGGCTTAAGCGATAGTGCCAAGGCTTTCGCAATAATCTTGTTTACCGATATCTTTGTTGGATTCCACAGTCCGGAGGGTTGGACCGTTTTGCTTGATGGTGTCGCCCACCATCTGGGACTGCCTGCTGAAGAGAACTTCATCATGCTTTTCATCGCCACATTCCCGGTTGTCTTGGCCACAATTTTCAAATACTGGATCTTCCGCTATCTCAACCGTGTATCCCCATCCTCTGTGGCAACCCTCAGAAATATGAACGGAGGGGGCTAGGGGTTGGCTCTGACCATGGTCCTAGGCCCTGCCCGCAGTGGCAAAAGCCTCTGGGCCGAGCATCTAGCCAGGCAATCGGGCCTCCCTGTTACCTACGTTGCGACCGGCCTCCAACCCACATTCGCTGATCCGAAATGGCAGGAGCGGGTGGATATTCACCGCAGCAGGCGGCCAGCCCATTGGCAGGTGCAGGAAGTGGGATTCGAATTGGATTCAGCCCTTGCGTCCCTTCCGCCCCAGATCTGTGCACTGGTTGATTCCCTAGGTAGTTGGGTTGCCTGGGGCCTTGAATTAGACGATGGATCCTGGCTCAACCATTGCCAGGAGCTCCTGAATACCGTTTCAAATTCCCGGGCGGAGCTGGTTTTGGTCAGTGAGCAGGCGGGTTGGGGCGTGGTGCCCCCTACTGCCATCGGTGGCCTGTTCCGAGATCGTCTGGGCGGGCTGGAGCAGCAGCTTGTTGAGCGCGCTCAGCAATCCTGGTTGGTGGTAGCTGGGCGGGCGCTGGACCTAGATACCCACACATTTGTAGTGCCCAGGAGCTGAGCCCATGCCCCAGGTTGTCCTGTTTCAACCCCAGATCCCCCCCAATACCGGCAATGTGGCCCGCACCTGTGCGGCCACGGGCACCGAACTACACCTGGTGGAGCCCCTTGGCTTTGCCATTGATGATCGCCAACTGAAGCGGGCAGGTCTCGATTACTGGCCCCTGGTGTCGCTGCAAAGGCATGCCAGCTGGGGCGATCTGAATTCAGTGCGCCAGAACCGCGGTGGCCGGCTTGTGGCCCTCAGCAGCCATTCAACCGATGTCTACAGCGATTTTTGCTTCCAGCCAGACGATTGGCTTCTGTTTGGAAGGGAGACAGAGGGACTGCCTGCGGAGTTGATCGGGCAGGCCGATTGCTGCCTCACCATCCCCATGGCCCAGTCAAGGGCCGTGCAGGCAGGCGGGGTGCGCAGTCTGAACCTCTCGGTGGCGGTAGGGGTCGTGCTGTTTGAGGCCATACGCCAACTTGGAACCAGATCGGCCTAAATCCTGTGCCTGAAAGGCTTTGTGGCCATTTTTGAGCCCAATCACAACTGCTTGTTCTTGCGAAATATGGTTCATTGGATTACCGTTCCGCCAACTCAGGGCGTTTGGCTTCTCTCTGAGTTTTGTCCATTGGGGAAATTTGTATGAAGCCTTGGCGAAGTTGTCTATCAGTTTTGATTCCAGTCTCCGTGGCCACGCCGGCCATGGTTGGAGCCCTGACCCCTCCCCCCTCACCCAAAGCCTCCGTTGAGGTTCTGTTGGCGGCCCTACCCGCTGCCAGCGCTGACAAGATCTGGGTCAAGGTGACCCAGCCCCTAGGCATCGAAGATTTGTCGCTCCGTCTGCGACTCAGCGCCAGCAAACTGGCCGAGCTCAACGAAGTTCTTCCTGACCATCGCTTCAATCCTGGTGATTGGCTGGTCGTTCCCGCAAAGCAATCTGCCCAAATCAGACGCCTCGTATCCGTTGATTCCTCCGAGCTGCGTCGCACGCCCCCCCTTGCCGAACTCCCCCCCGTTGAAGAGGGTCCTGTAGTTCGCCTTGGCGACAACCTTAAAAAAATTGCCATTCGCTATGGCGTAACGCTCCAGCAACTTCTGCAGCTCAATCCAAGCCTTGATACTGCAAAGCTTGTGGTTGGCAGCGAAATTAAGATTGCCCAGGCCTACCCTGGCCGTCCTCGGCTGATCCTGGGCCTCCAGCCGACCGGTAGTGGTGGCATCAGCTGGCCTGAGCTGCCCACCTTTGGAAATTCTGATCGCCCCTACGGGGCAGATAGCTCCGAAACTGGGTGGGCATGGCCAACCAAGGGCATGTTTAGCTCCGGCTACGGCTGGCGTTGGGGGCGGATCCACAAGGGAATTGACATCTCAAACAACGTAGGCACTGCGATCGTCGCTGCCAAAGCCGGAACAGTTGTGTTTGCGGGTTGGGATGACGGTGGTTACGGTTACAAGGTGCTTCTTCGTCACGAAGATGGCAGTGCTTCCCTTTACGCGCACAACAGCCGCATCTCGGTTCGGGTTGGCCAGAGTGTGGAGCAGGGCGCCCTTATCTCCTATATGGGCAGTACTGGGCGAAGTACTGGACCGCACCTGCATTTTGAAATCCATCCCCCAGGCAGAGGCGCGATGAACCCGCTCCAATTCCTGCCACCTCGCGCCTGATAGAATCGAACTTCAGCGGCTCGGTAGCTCAGCTGGTTAGAGCGTGGGATTCATAACCCCAAGGTCGGGAGTTCAAGTCTCCCCCGAGCCATTTAAATGTTTGATCGGAATCCGGTGTTTTGGTTGATTTTAAGTAAATAGACTTGATCTTGGGCTTCTATTTCTCCTGCAGCCTTAGATCAGCGCATCTCAACTGAACCTAGCCTTGAGAGAAAGTTGGTGGATCCACCATCGGCGTCATCGGCCTGGGGATCGGTTGCATGAATTACGGGAAGCTCCTGCTGGGGAACTGAAGCAGGGGCACTACGCCTTGAACGCCCGTAACCACCCGAGCGCCCTTCGATGGCTCGAATCAGGGACTTGCTCCGATTAACCTCCCCAACGCTTTGGCCCTCCTTTGGGCGCACCAGCGGGTTGCCCTTTAATTCGGAGCGGAGCTGGCTAAGCAGCCGGAAGTGCCCAGTTGTGTTGTATTTCCGGAGCACGGAAGGATCCCAACCCATGGCCGTGCCACTGCTTACAACATCAGGCTATCGCGTCACCGTTTTCCTATTGTGATAAATTGTGTAGGGATTAATCGGTAGTCAGTCCGACTTCGGCTTGGCTGATTCGACCGGCTCCCAGTTTTCCAAAATCCATCCACCCCACGCGTACGAGCATGTCCCGACTGGTCGGTTTGCAAGCCCCTGACTTCACCGCAACGGCAGTGGTGGACCAGGAATTCAAGGAAATCAAGCTTTCCCAATACCGCGGTAAGTACGTGGTGTTGTTCTTCTACCCCCTCGACTTCACCTTCGTCTGTCCTACGGAGATCACGGCCTTCTCTGACCGTTTTGCCGATTTCAGCAGCCGCAATACGGAGGTTCTGGGGGTATCCGTTGACAGCCAGTTCAGCCACCTCGCCTGGGTGCAGACCGAGCGCAAAAATGGCGGCTTGGGAGACATTGCCTACCCACTAGTGGCCGACCTCAAGAAGGAGATCGCCAGTGCCTACAGCGTTCTCGACGAGGATGCCGGTATCGCCCTGAGGGGTTTGTTCATCATTGATCCCGATGGTGTGATCATGCACAGCACCATCAACAATCTTCCCGTTGGTCGCAGTGTTGATGAAACCCTCCGGGTGCTGCAGGCATTCCAGTACGTGCAGTCCCATCCCGATGAGGTTTGCCCCGCCAACTGGCAACCTGGCGAAAAGACCATGAATCCTGATCCAGTTAAGAGCAAGGATTTCTTCTCAGCCGTTAACTGATTAGGCCAGCGCCAGGGGAGGAAGCCTATGTGCTTCCTCCCTTTTTTATGGGTAGTTAGCCAAGCAAACTTTCAAGTAGCCGTTTACCTCCCGTGTCCCCGATTACCGGATCACAGGCCCGCTCTGGATGGGGCATTAATCCGAGCACATTTCCACCAATATTGGTCAGTCCGGCAACATCCCCAACGGACCCATTTGGATTGTCCTGGTAACGAAGTACCACCAGTTGCTCCTGTTCTAGGTGCTTGAGGGTCTGGGGATCACACTGATAACGGCCTTCCCCATGGGCGATGGGAAGACTGATTGTTTCATTGTCGACATACCCCGAAAGCCAGCTGCAGCCTCCCGGCTGGACTTGGAGTGAGGTGGGTTCACAGAGAAAATGGAGCTTCCTGTTGCGGGTAAGGGCTCCAGGCAACAGGCCCATCTCTGTGAGCACCTGGAAGCCATTGCAGATGCCCAGCACCGGCCCACCTCCATCGGCGAATTGCTTCACGGCCCCCAGAACTGGAGAGAATCTGGCAATGGCGCCACAGCGGAGGTAGTCGCCATAGCTGAAGCCCCCGGGAATGACAACGGCCTCAATGCCAGTGAGATCCTGTTGTTCGTGCCATAGGAAGCGGGTTGCCATACCCAGGCATCCCTCCAGGGCCCAGCGCACATCCCGGTCACAATTGGAGCCAGGAAACACCACAATTCCAACGGTCATGAGCTGGCAACTCCATGCTCAGTGATTTCCAGTTGCCAGTCCTCTATCACCGGGTTGGCAAACAGGCGATCACTAAGCAGTTCCAGTTGGCTTTGGGCCGTATCCCGATCCACAGCCTCCAGCTCCAGCTCAATTGCCTTGCCGATTCGCAATGACTTGACCCCCTCCACGCCGAGACGAGCCGCGGCGGCACGGGTTGCTTCTCCCGCAGGGTCAAGCACTGAAGGCCGCAGGGAAACTCGAACGCGTGCGCTGTAGATGGGCATCTGGACAGCCTGATGACTCACAAATCTTGGCAGCCCATGGAGCCACCAGCTTGGGGCTCGGCCGCTGCCAGCAGGGCCGCCTCAATCTCGTTGCGGTTGAGCCCAAACCCCAGCACCACGAGCTTCAGGCCAGGTGGGGGGTTCGCTTGATCGGCAACGTTTTTTTCCGATTGCTCAGGTCCAAACCACGACTCAAGTCGGGGGCCGACGGCCTGAATTTGCAAGGGTCTTGCCTTTCCGGGGAGCTGGACATGCCCCTTAGCCCTAATCAGGCAATTGTTGGCAATCAGTTGTCTGATACATGTCTCCAGCTTTTCCCTTGCGAAATTTGCGCGGAGATTGAACGCAAATGACTCCATTGCCACATGGGTGTGGTCGTGATGATCATGCCCATCGTGGTCGTGGTCTTCATGGCCATGGTTCCTGTCGGCTGATTCACCTGCCCCACGCCCGAGGCCGAGCACCAGCTCGGGATCAATCCGACCTCGCTCCATTGGCAGAACTGGAGTACCTGGCCTGATGCGGTTTTCCAGCTGTTGTCGTACGGCCTGCAGATCGGCGCCATTGAGGCAATCGCCCCTACTAACAAGAACAAGGTCTGCGACTTCTAGCTGCTCATTGAACAATTCCCCAATTGCCGTGGCGTGGTCGAGGCTTGGATCGGCCTGGCGCTGGGCCTCTAGGGCCTGGGGATCCGCCACCACTGACCCCTTAGCAAGGCATTCGCCATCGACCACAGCCACCACACCGTTTACCCAGGTTCTGGTGCGGATTTCTGGCCAGGCAAAGGCCGCCAGCAGCGGCTCTGGAAGGGCTAACCCACTTGTCTCAACTACGACTCCGTCGAGCTGGTCAGAACGTTCCAGTAGGCGTTCCATGGTGGGCAGAAAGTCGTCCTGAACGGTGCAGCAGAGGCAGCCATTGGCGAGCTCCACTAGCCGACCCTCCAGCTCCTCCTCCGGGCAAAACCCGCAACTCCTGAGTAAATCGCCATCGATACCCACCTCCCCAAACTCATTGACCACTACCGCCAACCGGAGGCCGCTCTCCAGCAGTAGGTGCCGCAGCAGGGTCGTCTTCCCGGCACCTAAAAAACCAGTGACTACGGTGACTGGCAGACGCCTGGCCGGCTTCGAGCTGATAGAGCTATTCAAGGTGGAGGTCATCTGCTCGGGTCGATTTCAGTTGGCTTTGATCAGCTTGGTTTCAGGCTGGAGCCTTCGGCATTGGGCAGCCCAGGCTCTCGCGGGTGTCTACACCGGTGGTGGAGTTGGTACCGGCAGCCCTCAGGCAGAGGGCTTTTTGTTCATTAAGATCCAGCACGGCATCAGAGAAATCCGCATTGGTGATGCTGGATCCCTTGAAGTGGCTCTGCATCAACATTGCGTTGCGCAGCACGGCTCCCGTCAGGTCAGCATCCTCGAAACGGCTCGCAAATGCCACGGCGTCCTCCATGTTGGCGCCAGAGAGATTTGCCCCGCGCAGATCGCTGCTGTTGAAAACAGCACCGCGCAGATCCGTGTCACTGAGATCAAAACCGGCAAGTGAGGCCTTGAGGAATTCCTGCTGCTGCAGGTTGCGGCCATGCATGTCTGGCTGCAGATCCTGGAGGGAGCGCTGACTGCGCAATTCGGGAGCAGTAATGGCCCAGGCCGGTTGCAGCCAGCCAGGACCAAGAACCCAGCACAGCACTAGGCCCACAAGCCAAGGCAGCCAATAACGGTGAACGGTGGGCAAAGCCAAGCCTTTACGGTGGTAACTCAAGTTATGCCAAGCATGGCGATGACCCTGCGGGTGGTGGTCCCACCCCATCCCCTGATTGGCCACTGGCTGAGCGTGTTGAGGGATCGCAACACCCCACCTGCGGTCTACGCAAGTGCCACCTGCGAATTGGGCCGCTGGCTCACCTATGAGGCCCTGCGAGATTGGCTGCCCCATCGGTCCATTGCCCTGCAGACGGCATGGGGCGACGCCGAGGGGCAAATTGTTGATCCCAAGGTTCCCTTGCATGCCCTCACCATTTTCCCCACTGGCCTGGGGCTTTGGCAGGGAGCCCAGGGGGTATTGCCCCAGGCCCAGGTGGCCCATATCGCAAATATGGAGGTGGATCTACCAAAGGAAATCGACCCCAGGGCCGGGGTGCTCGTGTTTGCAGCTGAACTGGCTATTGGAGAGCAATTGCTGGACCTGCTCAATCGTTTGGCAGGACTTGGCGTGGAGGGGGATCGCCTGCGGGTAGTAACCGCCCTTTGCTCCAGCCCAGGTCTTAAGAGTCTTGGTGAGCGTTTTAGCAATCTGACCATCTACACGGCCTGCATTGATGCGGCCCTAGACGGGGAGGGGCGAATCACCCCAGGCATCGGACCCGTCCACGGGCAGCTGTTTAATTCGCCAGGACCTGCCAGGCCATCGATGGGCTGTTAATTGGTCCACGGCTGCCTAAGCTGGCTGAAAAGATCAGTGGCCATGGGCGATCGCGGCTCCACCTCAAATACGGGCGCTGGAAATTCAGGTGCTTTTCTTAGCGGCTTTGCCGGAGCCTTAATTGGTGCAGCAGGACTTACCTGGTGGTTGCTTTCGGAAGCAGAAAATCGGAGAGAGGGAGTTAGGACACGGCGCCAACTCCGCCTTTCAAGGCTGGGGGAGGTTGAGGAAGTTGGCCAGGGCGGCGAACCATCCCAGGGGCAAATCAAGCCGAGCATCGATTTGCACCACAGGGTCCATGAGCTCAACCAGGCCATTGATGAGGTCCGCCAACAGCTTGAGTTAATGGCTACGACTGGCCACTAACTAGCTTTTTTTACTAGGAATTTTTTTAAGCCATGGCAGCTGCACCACTTCGCTCATCAGCCATTACCCAAGGGGTCCAAAGATCGCCTAATCGCGCCATGTTGAGGGCGGTGGGGTTTGGAGATGGGGATTTCAATAAGCCCATCATTGGCATAGCAAACGGCTACAGCACCATTACCCCCTGCAATATGGGGCTTAATGAACTAGCCCTACGCGCCGAGGCAGCCGCTAAGGCAGCCGGTGCCATGCCCCAACTTTTTGGGACCATCACGGTTAGCGACGGCATCTCAATGGGTACGGAAGGGATGAAATATTCCCTGGTATCGCGAGAGGTAATTGCAGATGCCATCGAGACCGCCTGTAATGGCCAATCAATGGATGGCGTGTTGGCGGTGGGTGGCTGCGACAAAAACATGCCAGGGGCCATGTTGGCCATGGCACGGATGAATATTCCGGCCATCTTTGTCTATGGGGGCACGATTAAGCCAGGCAAGCTAGGGGGCTGCGACCTGACAGTTGTAAGTGCATTTGAAGCTGTTGGTCAGCTGGCTGCCGGCAAAATTGATGAGGAGCAGTTGACAGCTGTTGAGAAAAATGCCTGTCCTGGAGCAGGTAGTTGTGGCGGAATGTTTACCGCTAACACCATGAGTTCAGCAATTGAGGCCATGGGCCTAAGCCTGCCTGGTAGTTCGACCATGGCAGCAGAGGACTCGGAAAAGGCCGACAGTGCTGCCCGTTCTGCCGAAGTGCTGGTTGAGGCAATTGCAAACAACATTCGTCCCCGCGATCTGCTCACCCGTGAGGCATTTGAGAATGCCATCGCCGTGATCATGGCAGTTGGTGGATCCACCAACGCCGTTTTGCACCTTCTTGCAATCGCCCGAACCGCAGGAGTGCCTCTGTCGATAGACGACTTTGAGTTGATCCGCCAAAAAGTGCCCGTTATCTGTGATTTAAAGCCCAGCGGCCGATACGTGACAACGGATCTTCATGCAGCAGGGGGAATTCCCCAGGTGATGAAGTTGCTGCTGGATGCTGGCATTTTGCATGGCCAATGCAAAACAATTGAAGGCAAAACCCTTGAGGAGTCTCTTGCAGGAGTGCCTGCCGAGCCGAGATCGGATCAGGACGTAATTCGTACCCTAGAGAATCCCATCTATGCCAAGGGCCACCTGGCTGTTCTAAAGGGTAATTTAGCCACCGAAGGAAGTGTCGCCAAAATCAGTGGTGTTAAAAATCCCCAGGTCACAGGACCTGCGAGGGTCTTTGAAAGTGAAGAAGCCTGTTTAGAGGCAATATTGGAAGGCAGGATCATTGCCGGCGATGTGGTGGTAATTCGCTACGAAGGCCCCGTTGGTGGTCCAGGTATGCGGGAAATGCTTTCTCCCACTTCAGCCATCATTGGTCAGGGATTGGGTGACAAGGTGGCCCTAATCACGGATGGCCGTTTTTCCGGCGGTACCTACGGCATGGTGGTGGGCCATGTGGCCCCTGAGGCCGCGGTGGGCGGAACAATAGCCCTTGTACATGAGGGTGACAGCATCACCGTTGATGCCCATAAATTGCTGATTCAGCTGAATGTCTCTGAGGAGGAGCTGGCAACTCGTAGGGCTAACTGGTGCGCCCCGACCCCTAGATACACCACCGGTGTCCTTGGTAAGTACGCCCGGCTAGTTAGCAGCAGTAGTAAGGGTGCTGTTACCGATCAGCCCTGAATCAGGAGGGCCCTAAGGCGCCTGCCTAGGGCCTCAATGGGGGAACCTTCCTCTGGCCGTTCACAGCGCAGGCCTGTTGCCCCATCCATCCATACCGCATGGCTGCCGTGCCAAAGCATGGGCCGATCAGGGAAGGCAGCCCAGGCCAAGGTGAGATTGATTTGGCCCGCACTTCGGTACATCTCCAACTCAAGATCCTCTGCTGGTAGTCGAACGCCTCCAGCATCTCGAACCTCCAGGCGAACACAGTAATCATCACTGTTTTCCATGCCACCGATAACCCCATGCCTTAGGGGTGATCGGCAAATATCTGCAGCGCCAGCAATTAGGCTAAAGAAGTCAGTTGTAGGCACTTATTCGAATCAACTGCCAATGAATTGATCCATCTCGATAGCCAGGATTTAGGCCCCCATCATCGGCGAATTTCGAGTGGAGAATCTGTAATCGATTTACTCTAGTGGTGTCAAATTTAAGTGGCAGGCCAACGGGCCTAGCCCTAATCGAGGGCCTGAGGGTGCTAAATGGCAAGTCCACAGAAGAAATCCCATCTACGCCTGTGGAAAATTCTGTTACCCAGCGCAGGCCGCCCGGTATCAGGTTGGTAATGCCACCCAATCCATCAGCACAGGCAACAGCTAATTTAAATCTCCTACCTTCCCCTTTTATCTCCAATTTGAAGCCTTGATAGCCGGATAAATCTAGGGGTGGAGAATACAGGGGAGACCTGGCACTAATAAAACCGCCACCCTCACTTACCAACGTTCCATTAAATTCCAATCCAGCTAGATTTACGGTACATTGACCGCTGCTACTGCCTCCCATCACAGTGTCATTTAGGGCCTGCCAGCTGGAGAATTTCGTACCGGCTGAGATCTCCATTTAGGCCATTCCTTCTGCCGCATCTCGATCGGCCAGGATCACGATTTTGGATTTGGGCTGAACCAATTTCGCCGGGGTCCGATCGGCTGACTCCATTGGATCCAATAGCCGTTTCAAGGCCTGGGTCTTGCCACTACCACTCACCAAGAAAAGCACCTGTCGTGCTGCGCAGAGGGTAGGAGCCGTGAGGGTCACCCTTGGCAAACCCTTACCTTCCCCAATCGTCACGAACTGGTCCGTAATCCCAGGTGCACTGGTACCAGGAAAAAGTGATGCCGTATGGCCGTCATCGCCAAGGCCCAGCAACACAAGATCAAGCACGGGTGGTGTGCCCCCGCAGAGGGTCTCCAGAAGACTTGCATAGCTCTTTGCCCCTTCAAGGGGCTCAGCTGCATCAGTGGCCACAGGGTGCAGGCTGGCCCTGGATCCGGGAGCCGTTGCCATCAGGGTTTCCCTCACCATGCGGGCATTGCTGGAGTGATCATCAGCTGGCACCCAGCGCTCATCACCTAGAAGCACGTCGACCCGGTCCCAGGGCAAGTGTTGCTGGCCCAGCAACCTGTAGACAGCCTTAGGTGTTTCACCTCCTGCTAGGGCAATTTGGCAGCGATCCCTCTCGGCAAGCACCAGATCGATGGCCACCCCGATCCGTTGGGCGGTCTGGCTGGCCAGCTCCGCCGCCCCATCAATAACCACAAGTTCGTAGCGACTGTCTGAACCCATTTGCCTGTCCCCTAGTCGAGCCACTCTGTATGGAAATTGCCAGGCTGGTCGACCCTGGCATAGGTGTGGGATCCAAAGCAGTCCCGCATCGCCTGAACCAGATTCTGGGGCAGACGTCCGGTGCGATAGCTGTCGATGTAATCCAGGGTGCTGGTCAGGCAAGGCACCGGAATGCCAGCAAGGGCTGCCCCAGCCACCACCTGGCGTAGGCCTGGAAGCCTGCGGTTGATCTGGTCAGCAAACCAGGGATCGAGCATCAGGTTGGCCAGATCGGGATTGGTCCCATAGGCGTCCTGGATTCGCTGAAGCAGGCGGGCACGAATGATGCAGCCCCCTTTCCAGATTTGGCCGATTGCTGAGAAATTGAGTTTGTAGTCGTGGAGCTTGGAAGCCTCCTGCATAAGGGCCATGCCCTGGCCGTAGCTGACGATGCAGGCGGCGATGCATGCATCGCGAAGGTGCTCCATCCCCGCCTCGGGCGAACCCAGATCGAAGCCATGGGCCGGGGGGGCAGAAATAACTGTCTCGGCTGCTAGCCGTTCCGGTCGCAGGGAGCTGAGTACCCGGGCATTGAGGGCGGCATAAATAGTTGGTACGGGCACACCCATTTCCAGGGCGCTGACAACGGTCCAGAGACCTGTGCCCTTTTGACCTGCAGCATCAACAATTTTCTCAACGAGGTCGCTTCCGTCAGCCGGATCCTTGGTACGCAGGCAGACCTCGGTGATTTCAACCAGGAATGAGGCCAATTCCTCGGTTTGGTTCCACTGACCAAGCACATCGGCCATTTGATCGCCATTGAGACCCGCGACCCTCTTCATCAGGTCATAGGCCTCGGCAAGAATTTGCTCAATGCCGTACTCAATGCCGTTGTGGACTGTCTTGACGAAGTGGCCGGCGCCGCCGGGGCCGATATAAGTGACGCAGGGGCCGTCATCGACCTGGGCGGCCATTTTGCGGACTAGGGGCTCAATGGCGTCGTAGGCCGCCTTGGTACCCCCGGGCATCATGCTCGGGCCCTCCAAGGCACCCTTTGCGCCCCCGGAAACACCCATGCCGATATATCCAAAACTCTTACTCTCGAGTTCGGCCACCCGACGCTCGGTGTCGGTGTAGAGGGAATTTCCCCCATCAATTAGCAGATCTCCCTCCTCCAGGTAGGGGGAAATGGCAGCGATCGTGTCATCTACGGGCTGGCCGGCCTTAACCATCATCAGGATGCGTCTAGGCCGTTCCAGCTTTTCAACTAGCTCCTGCAGCGTTGCGGCACCGACGATGTCCTTGCCCGCACCCAAACCAGCAAGGAAATCCTCGGTCTTGGACCAGGTGCGGTTGTAGACGGCACTCGAGAAACCATTGCGCTCAGCGTTGAGCACAAGGTTTTCCCCCATTACGCCCAGACCAATTAGGCCGAAATGTGCCTTACCCATGGAAATCTGATTTCAGATCTCCCCATATTGGCCAGCAATCAGGTTGATTGCCTTAATTGTCACGACAGTAGGGGGCCTATGTCAGCAACTCCTAGCCAAGAGATGGCTGTTGTCTTTTAAATCACCGATCCGTCGGCAATGGTTCCATTTTTGACGACAACCACGATGCCATTGCGAATATAAAAATTTAGTTCAGGCCTGTCTGCCTCTTCGACCCGGTCCTTGTTGATTATCGAGACATTACTACCAATTCGAACGTTTTTATCCAGGATTGCCCGCTTCACCGTTGTACCTTTGCCCACACCAATGGGAATGCCACCCCTCTCCCTAAGAACAGCACGCTCTTCAGATGATTCGAAGTAATCTGCCCCCATGAGGAGGGTGTCCTGGAGTACTACCTCATCCTCGATGCGACTTCTAACGCCTAGAACACAGTGATGAATTGTGCAAGCTTTTAGCAGCGATCCTTCGCCAATAATGGATTCAGTAACTTGGGAATCCTGCAGCTTGCTGGGGGGCAAGTAGCGTGGCCGAGTATAAATAGGAAATTTTTCGTCATAGAAGGAAAATGCTGGATTGGGCTGGTCTGTAAGGGCAAGATTTGCCTCAAAGAAGGCCCCAATTGTACCGATATCTTCCCAGTAATCATCAAACAGGAAGCTTTGGAGCCGATCGCCCCGGGCCAGGGAAGAGGGGATTATCTCCTTACCAAAATCAGTGGCACTGGGATTGCTGCTCAATAAATTAAACAGGGTTTCCCGACTAAATACATAGATTCCCATCGAGGCTAGAAATGGTCGCTTCTCGGCTTCCTCAGGCGAAAGGCCAAGGCTCTGGGTATCCACACGCATGGCTTCAAGGGCCTCTCCCTTGGGCTTCTCCCTAAATTCAGCAATGCTGCCCTCGGAATCCGTTCGCATTAACCCGAATTCCTGAGCCTGGGCCGCATCAACAGGCAAGGCTCCCACCGTGAGATGGGCACCAGTGGCGATGTGGTGCTCAACAAATTTGCTGTAATCCATCCGGTACAGCTGGTCGCCGGAAAGGATCAGGTAGTGGTCCACATCCCATTCCTGGAACAGCCACTGGTATTTACGAACGGCGTCTGCGGTGCCCTCAAACCAGCTGGGGCTATCGGGGGTTTGCTGGGCTGCCAGCACCTCCACAAAGCCCTGACCAAAGCCGGCCGAGAGGTTGTAGCTCATCGTCAGGTGACGGTTGAGCGAGGCACTGTTGAATTGGGTCAGCACATAGATCTTGTTGATCTCTGAATTGATGCAATTGCTGATGGGAATATCAATCAGCCGGTACTTACCAGCCAGGGGCACAGCGGGCTTGGCCCTGGTCTTGGTGAGGGGATAAAGGCGGGTACCGGCACCGCCACCAAGAATGATCGCCAAAACGCGCTTCATCGGCCTGCTTCCCCTATGCGAGATGGAGCGACCGTACTGGAGCAGTGCACCGCTAGGCGAGTGCTGGGAGCACTGCGGGTACGAACTGTTGCGTTGGCATTACTGGTTGCTGGAACCATCAGCCAATCCCTGGTCTGAATTGAGCTCAAAGAGGTCCTGGAGCACCCGCATGGCTGTGTGGCGCTGTTGACGGGGCTGGGGTGACCTCAGGTTGGTCACGGGGGTATGCAGGACCTTATTGATGATCCCCTTACTGAGGGCCTCGACCACCTTCCGTTCCCGCGCTGAAAGGTCCGGTCCCATGCGGCTAAGGGCCTTCTGAAGCTCCTGTTCGCGGATGTCCTCCAGTTGGCGCCTTAGCCTGTTCACCACTGGAACGGCCTCAAGCCCATCCCACCATTCGAGGAAAATCCTGGATTCCTCCTCGAGCAAACCCTCGGCCTCGGCCGCAATTTCCCTGCGAGCCTCCTGGTTTCTGGCCACCACCTCCTGGAGGTCATCCACGTCATAGGCGGAGACCCCGGCCAGATCAGCGGTATCGGCGGAGATATTGCGCGGTACGCCGATGTCTACCAGGATCAAGCTTGAGCGGCGGTTTAGGGCTGAGAGGCTGGCTGCGCTGATGATCGGTTCATCTGCCGCCGTACTCGTAAATACGAGGGAGCAGGTGCTGAGGCAGTGGTTGAGGTCGGTGAGGGGCCTGCATTGGACCGGCAATGCAGGGAAATCAGCTGCTAACAGCTCGGCCCTACTGACGGTGCGATTGAGCAGAACCACCCCCTTACAGCCCTTCGCCTGGAGATGCTGGAGCAATAGCCGTGCCATGCGCCCGGCGCCGACCACGGCCACCTGCTCCAGATCAAGGGGGACGAGGTCATCTAGGCCCCTTGCCTGCCCGACCTTTAGCTGGGCCAATTCGACGGCTGCTGAACTGATCGAAACAGCTCCCGTGCCCAGGTTGGTTTCGGTTCTGACCCGCTTGCCCGTACTTACGGCCTGGGTCAACAACCTGTTCAGAATCGGCCCTACGGAACGATGCTCCTGGCCCAGCCGAACCATTTTCTTTACCTGGGAAAGGATCTGTCCCTCTCCCAGCACTAGGGAATCGAGTCCCGCTGCTACCCGCAACAGATGGCTGATCGCCTCTTCGTGGTGATAGGTGAATAGGTGGGGGCTCAGATCCTCCACGTCAAGCCCTGAATGCTGGCTCAGGAAGGATCCAACAGCAGAAATACCCTGCTCCGGATTGCGGAGCAGGGTGTAGATCTCGAGGCGGTTACAGGTGCTGAGGATTGAAGCCTCAAGCACCTGCTCGTCAGCTCGAAGCTGGTTGAGCGATGCCTCCATGGTTTGGTCCGGGATGCTGAGGCGCTCCCGGATCTCCACTGGAGCCGTGCGGTGACTAAGGCCGACTACGGCGATGTGCATGGAGGATGCTCTGGTGCTCGGCTACCTACTTGAATCAGGTAAGTGCGATGCTCTTAGCCCCCGGTTTGATGTGGATGGTGTTGGTGAAGCGGGCGGTGTCGTCGAGGGTGCTGATCACCAGGCTGCTGGTGCGGGTGCAGTCTTTCTCAAACTTCACCCCATGGAAAAGTAAGCCATCGGTGATGCCACTGCCAGCAAAAACAACGTTTTCACCTGAGGCCAGTTCCTCGGCTTCGTAGATCTTGTCCACATCGGTGATGCCCATTTCGTTGAGCCGGGCGATGTTGCCCTCCTTGGTGTAATCGGCCCACTCGCTGGTCTGGGCCACAGCGGGGTCATAGACCAGCTGGCCCTGGAAGTGGCCGCCAAGAGCTCGCATGGCAGCGGCGGAAATGACACCCTCAGGGGCGGCACCAATACCCATCAGGCAGTGGGTACCTGTACCAGCAAATCCACAGGCGATGGCGGCCTGGACATCTCCATCGGAAATGGGCTGCACCCGGGCACCGGTGGCACGGATTTCAGCAATCAGATCCTTGTGCCGGGCCCGATCCATCACCACAATGGTCAGCTCACTGGCGGCCAGGCCAAGGACCTCACTGAGGATGCTGATGTTTTCAGTGGCCGACTTGCGGATATCCACCTTGCCCTTGGCGGCAGGGGGGGCAGCCAGCTTCTTCATGTAGAAGTCGGGGGCGTTGAAGAGGCCACCACGGTCTGAGGCGGCAAGTACCGCCATCGAACCCCTCTGGCTGTTGGCGCAAAGGTTTGTGCCTTCGCAGGGATCAACGGCAAAATCCACACCGGGACCGGTGCCACTGCCCACTTCCTCGCCGATGTAAAGCATGGGCGCTTCATCGCGCTCACCCTCGCCAATCACGATCCGACCTTGCATTTGAATCTTGCCCATGCGCGTGCGCATGGCTTCAACAGCAGCGGCATCGGCTTCGTCTTTTTTGCCCAGGCCGGTCAGTTCAGCTGATGCGATGGCGGCCTGTTCAACGACCTCGAGAATTTCCTGGATGAGGGTGCGATCCACAATGATCCGGCAGGGGGGAGATGGGCTTCAGCGCTCTAGGTGAAGGCTGTGGCAGACAGGCAAGCGCCAGATGCTGCAGTGGCTTTCAAGTCTTGAAGCGGCCGCAACTGTATCAGTGAACAAGGGGGCTAAGGGTCGGCTCCTTACAATCGCTTTCCCCTGCCCCCCTGAGGTTCTCCCATGAGCACCAAGTCTCTGGTGATCTCCCCTTCGATCCTCTCGGCTGATTTTTCTAGACTTGGTGACGATGTCCGTGCCGTAGACGAGGCAGGGGCCGACTGGATTCACGTGGACGTGATGGATGGGCGCTTCGTTCCCAACATCACGATTGGACCACTGATCGTTCAGGCCCTGAGACCTGTGACAACCAAGACCCTGGATGTCCACCTGATGATCGTGGAGCCCGAGAGATACGTGACCGATTTTGCCAAGGCCGGCGCAGACATCATCAGCGTTCAGGTCGAAGCCTGTCCGCACCTTCACCGAAACCTGGCCCAGATCAAGGATCTCGGCAAAATGGCAGGGGCGGTTCTAAACCCCAGCACTCCCCTGGATACCCTCGAGTATTGCCTGGAACTCTGTGACCTGGTTTTGATCATGAGCGTCAACCCGGGCTTTGGGGGTCAAAGCTTTATTCCTTCCCAGGTAGACAAAATCCGAGATCTGCGCCGGATGTGTGATGCAAAGGGCTTGGATCCCTGGATCGAGGTGGATGGCGGCATTAAGGCAGAAAATGCCTGGCAGGTTATCGAAGCCGGCGCAAACGCAATTGTTAGTGGCTCGGGGGTCTTCAACCAGCCGAGCTACGCAGAAGCAATTACCGGCATTCGCAACAGCCGCCGGCCGGGCGCCTAGCTGTCAAAGAACCAGCCGTAGCTGTGCAGGCCAATGCCGAGCAGGTTTACGCCGATGTAGCAAACAGCTATGACGACCAGACCTGCTACGGCAACGAATGCTGGCTTGCGGCCCTGCCAGCCGCGAATTAGGCGGGTGTGTAGGTAGGCGGCGTAAACAAGCCAACAAATCAGAGCCCAGGTTTCCTTGGGATCCCAGCTCCACCAGCTTCCCCAGGCTTCGTTAGCCCAAACGGCCCCACTTACCAAGCCAACAGACAGCAGCAAAAAGCCAACTGTGATCGTTCTGTAGCTGAGCGAATCGAGTTGCTCAGCCACCGGCATTGCCACACTGCTCAGCTGGGCTGGCCCTGGATTTCCCCCGGCGGTGGCAAGTTGGGCCTGGCGATAGCCGCCACTGCCGATGGAATTACTGCGCAACTCGAGCACCTGTCCCCTGTCCGTAAAGAGCACCGCCAGGGAGAGCAGGGAGCCCACAAGGAGCGCCGCATAACTCACCATGATCACGCTGACGTGCATGATCAGCCAGCTGGAGCGAAGGGCCGGAACCAGGGGTGATGCCTCTTGAAGGGTGCCGGGCAGGGCAAAACTGGCAAAGGCCACACATCCCAAGGCCATGGGCGTTGCAGCTGCTGGAACAACCGGAGAGGGCCAACTGCGCTCCACGAGTAACTGGGTGAGGGTGCAGGCCCAGGCCAAAAAGCACAGGGATTCGTAGAGATTGCTGATCGGGAAATGGCCCGAATCCAGCCAGCGCAGGACCAATTGGGCCGTTAGGCAGAGGTTTGCAGAGGCAACAAGCAACCGCACGGCTGAACTGTTGCGGCCGCCA
Source organism: Cyanobium sp. HWJ4-Hawea (assembly GCF_024345815.1). NCBI lineage: Bacteria > Bacillati > Cyanobacteriota > Cyanophyceae > Synechococcales > Prochlorococcaceae > Cyanobium > Cyanobium sp. HWJ4-Hawea. The sequence goes on from NZ_JAGQBV010000022.1 coordinate 23,254, forward strand.
CTAAGGGCCCAAAAAGATAGGGGTAATACCAGCAGAAGCAGGGCAAAAGCCCCAAGCCCCAGGGCGAGAACTGGGTCGTGTAACAGGGCGCTCAAATTGGTTTGGCTGCAACGGAAGTCCGGCTCCCATTTTGGCGCAACGCCCAGGCTTCAGCGACTTGATTGGCGCAACAGATACACACCCCCTGACAGACCCAGGACAACCGGTAACCAGGCTGAAATGAACGGCAGCAATGTGCCCTTGACTCCGAGGGCGCTCGACATGAAGGCCACAAGGTAGTAGCCGAATATCAGCAAAACACTCAGACCAAATCCCTGGCTGCGGCTGTGGCGAGATTGGGGTTGCACACCAAGGCTGCTGCCGATCAGACCAAACACCAGGCAGACAGCGGGAAAGGAAAAGCGCTCCTGAATTCGAACAGTAAGTTTACGGGCCTGCTTCTGATCGCCAGATTGACGCAGCAATTTAACTGCCGTTTTAGCCTGGCCGATTGTCATTGTTTCATAACCGGGTATCTTCGCCATCTCCTGGGGCTCGCTCCCAAGGGGATAAAGGTATCGATCAAAATCTGCAGATGTGGTAGCGCCCTTAGAGTCTGGATCGACGGAGAAAAGGTGTCCGTCTCGAAATATCCATTGGGCATCCTTCTCGCTCCAATTGGCCCTCTCGGCAGTCAACAAAACCCTTTGATTACCTCTAGAAAGATCCAAAAGGGTGACCTGTTCCATAACGCCTTTGTTAAAGCGTTGGGCATAGAAGAAGTGGGTCAAACCTCGCTGACGAGAACCATCCGGAAAGCTAATTTTTCCGTACTTTGAGAACATCACATTATCCTGCTGTTCACCTGCTATGGCTCTGCCAAGGGCTTTATTCAGTACAACTTTTGATTCCCTCAGGGTCTGGGGTACAACCACCTCATTAAAGGTAAAGGTTATTAAGGTCATCGCCAGGGCAATTACCAGGGCTGGCACAACCATCCTCCAGGTGGCAACTCCAACCGAGCGGAGGGCGGTGAGCTCACTGTTGCCTGAGAGTTTGCTGTAGGTAAGGAGTGTGGCCATTAGTGTAGCCATCGGAAATGACAACACCAAGAACTGAGGCATCTGCAATAACAGCACATGGGCCGCCACATTTATGGGCAGACCTGATTCGGCAACTTTGCGTACCAAATCAAATACAGCACCAACCGACAGGGAAACAGCCGTGAATGCCGCAATGCCAAACAGCAGCGGACCAAGCAACTCAGAAAGTAGCCAGCGATCCAGTAGGGGAATTCGCCGCCAGCCCCCTAGAATTTTAGTCTGAACATTGTTAAAGGCTGTCATAGCCTGAAATCCTCGCCAAGGTAGTGACGGCGCACAAGGGGATTAGATCCAACCTCTGCGGATGATCCTGAAGCAAGAATGGAACCCTCGGAAAGAATATAGGCTCGATCAGTTATGGCCAGGGTTTCACGTACGTTATGGTCCGTAACCAGCAAGCCCATGCCGCGCTGGCGTAGTTGATCGATTAGTTCCTGAAGATCTGCAACCGCAATGGGGTCCACCCCTGCAAAGGGTTCATCGAGAAGCAAATAGCGAGGTCCCGATTCACCAACCGCCAACGCCCTTGCCACCTCTGTCCGGCGACGTTCGCCGCCGGAGAGTTGGTAACCCTTGCGATTTTGAAAAGCCTGAAGATGGAAGTCTACCACCAGCGACTCAAGGCGATCCCTACGGATTGATTTAGGCGTCGCACTCCCATCTAGGGCCAATCTGAGGTTATCCCTAACCGAGAGTTGCCTGAAAACACTCGGCTCCTGGGGTAGGTAACCGATACCTAGACGGGCCCGCTGGGGCATCGATAGGGATTGAACGTCAGTCCCGTCCATTAAAATTGTGCCCGAATCGGGCCGCAGCAGACCCGTGACAAGCCCAAAGGTTGTGGTTTTACCTGCTCCATTTGGACCCAGCAGGCCCACCACCTCGCCTGGCGATAGTTCCAGGGAAACATTATCAACCAGAACACGACCCTGGATAGCCAGTACTACATCCTTGAGTTGCAGACTCATGGGGCCTTAACCGCCTGGGTAGGAGCGGAGTTGAGTCGATACTTCGACACCACCTGGCCCCCAGCTAGGGGCTGGGCTACAAGCCGCTCACGCTCAACTAGATACACCACCTGTTCAGCCCTAATCGAGTGCCCATCTGCCTGAACCACGTCCACATCGCCGCTCAGGACTACTCGATTCTCCTTGGAAAAGTATTGGGCTTGGCGAGCAGTAGCGATAACTCGCTGGTCCGGATAGACGATTTTTACATTGCCAGTGGCAGTTACCACCCCAGTTGAGTTGTCTGCCTGCTGAAGATCAGATTCAATGCTGACAAGTCCCGTAGTAGGTGTAACGATCCGCTGCTCGGCTGGAACTGCTGAAGCAGGCGTGGCCAGGCCCATGCCATGGAAGGCAAAGGTGGCAACACCTATGGCGACCAGTCGTTTCAGCACAGAAGCCAACGGGTATGCCGCCCTTACGGCATTCAATCTACAGAATGGGTAGCTGCAATCTATGGTCCTATACATAGTCACTCTTGTTGCGCTGCAGTCAATTTGGGCTGATTAATGCCAACCATGGAGCTCTGCCTATGCAGTGCATCGAGTCGGCCAGCGCCGGTGACCTGCAGGGCCTTCAGATCAAGGCCAAGGGCTTGGTCGGGGGCGGTTTTCAATCGGCCAAGGGCCTCACCCAGCAGGAGCGTGGCACCGCGCAAATTCCCCGTTTCCAGGTGCAGCTCGGCCACTGCCATCTGTAAAACTCCGTGAAGTACTGGTCGCATTGGGCCAGCAGTTTCATGCCAAAGCTCTTCGAGGCAGTCGTGGCAGGCATACCACTCGCCTTGATTGAAGAGTTCGATAGCCCTGCCAAGCCTGGGATCGGCCATCAAGAGTTCCTCCTCTAGGCAGGATCCATGGGGAGAAGCCATAGCTTGCGCCTATCCCCCCTAGCGCTTTGCCACCTTCTTGGCAGGAAGCTTTCTAAGCCGGATTGACTCAGGGGTTACCTCAAGCATTTCGTCGGGTCCGATGTACTCAAGGGCCCGCTCCAGGGTCATCTGGATCGGTGCCTGGAGGGTGTCGAGCACCTCAGCGCCGGCGGAGCGGATGTTTGTGACCTGCTTGGCCTTGCAGACGTTGAGCTCGAGATCCGGTGGCCGGCTGTGTTCACCCACAATCATGCCCTTGTAGACCTTTGTGCCAGGGGTAATAAAGAATTGACCTCGATCTTCAGCGCCCTTAAGGGCATAGAAGGTGGCTGTGCCTTCCTCAAAGGCCACCAATACGCCATTGCGGCGGTTGTCCATGTCCCCCTGCATGCGCCGATAGTCAAGGAATGAGTGGCTCATGATTCCCTCACCACGAGTAGCCCTGATGAAGTCTCCACGGAAGCCGATCAGGCCCCGTGATGGCACAACAAACTCCAGCTGGGTGCGGCCATCGTTTGTATTTTCCATATTTTGCATTTCACCCTTGCGCGTTCCGAGGCGCTCAATACAGCCCCCTACAGCGGCCTCAGGCACGTCCATCACGAGGGTTTCAAATGGTTCGTGGGGGCTGTCGTTGATCGTGCGGAAGATCACCTGGGGCTGGCTCACCTGGAATTCGTAGCCCTCCCGGCGCATTGTTTCGATCAAGATGCCAAGGTGTAATTCACCCCGGCCGCTAACGGAGAACCGGTCAGGGGAATCGGTGTCTTCGACCCGAAGCGCCACGTTTGTTAGTAACTCACGCTGGAGGCGATCCCTGAGCTGGCGGCTGGTTACGAACTTGCCTTCTTTACCTGCGAAGGGTGAATCGTTGACCACGAAGGTCATCTGCAGGGTTGGTTCATCAACCTTGATCAGGGGCAGGGCTTCGGGGTTGTCGGGGCAGGCAATGGTTTCGCCAATGTTAACTTCGTCAAATCCGGCCACTGCCACTAGGTCGCCGGCCCGGGCCTCCTCAATTTCTACCCTCTGGAGACCCTTAAAACCCAGCAGCTTGCTAATCCGACCGCGTTTGATGCTGCCGTCATCACGAATAAGGGCAGCTGGTTGCCCGGCCTTAATTGTGCCGTTGTGGATCCGGCCAATCATGATCCGCCCCAGAAAGTCGCTGTAATCGAGGGTGGTTACGTGCAGCTGCAGGGGCTTTGTGGGATCTCCGACGGGGGGTGGTACATGGCGGAGGATCGCTTCAAATAGAGGCTTCATATTGTCGCTTTCTGTCTTCATGTCGGGCTTGGCATAGCCCGCCATGCCACTACCAAATAGGTAGGTGAAATCACACTGGTCATCATCGGCGCCAAGTTCTAGAAAAAGATCAAGAACCTTGTCCACGGCAATTTCAGGATCGACCCGAGCCCGGTCAATTTTGTTGACAAAAACAATGGGGCGTAGACCCTTTTCAAGTGCTTTCTTCAATACAAATCTGGTTTGGGGCATGGGCCCCTCGTTGGCATCAACAATCAGTAGGCAGCCATCGACCATCCCCAAAACCCGCTCAACCTCACCGCCAAAGTCGGCGTGGCCAGGCGTATCAACGATATTGATCCGGATCCCTTCGTAATCGACGGCAGTATTTTTAGACAGAATTGTTATTCCCCTTTCCCGCTCAAGATCGTTTGAATCCATTACACAGGTGGGAATCGCTTCACCCTCGCGAAAAATGCCAGATTGATTCAACAGGGCATCCACCAATGTGGTCTTGCCATGGTCAACGTGGGCAATAATCGCAATATTGCGAATAGGCGTGCCTGGATGTGCGCCGCTCATGCGTTGAAATTCCTAGAAGTTCTTTAAAGCTCGTCAGCCCGTTTCAAGCCTTGAAGCCGAGGATTCACTGTATCTCTTCGTCCGATCACTTCAGCTGCGGCCCTTGAGGCTTCCCCTAGTAACCCCAAGGCGACTTTCCAGCCGTTCCCGCTGCCACAACTCCCGTCCGGAGATCTCTCCCTTCAGCGCTGCCCCGTACTGGCCAACCCTTTGACGGGCCTCTGCGGCGGATTCGTTGAGCATTTCAAGGCGGAAATGCCTCACCCCAGCCCTCTGCAGGGCCGGCAGGGCTTCGGCGGCTGTCTGGGCAGTGCCATTGAACAGTGTGTTGCGACAACCCAGGTCTGCCCTTAGGGGGTGCTCGCTGCCACTGCGATCACGGAGCAGTACCTGGTGGGTCTCGCAGGGACGCCCGCAATCCGTGTGGTCGTGGCCTTCCGAGAGGAAGGCGCAAAAAAGGCAATGCTCCATGTGGAAGAGGGGCATGTGCTGGTGCACGGTCACCTCAAGGCAACCTTTTGGTATCTCGCCCACCAGCTCAAGCAGTTGCTCAAGGCAGAGGTCGTAGCTGGCGGTGACCCGTTCCAGTCGCCATTCCTGGAGATACCAGGCGGCAGTAATCGGATTGGCCACATTCAGCGAAAAATCGCCCGCACAGGGGGCGATTGGAGTCAGCAATTCCAGTTGATCGGCATTGCGCAGCAGATAGCCATCGGCAGCGGCCTGGATCAGGGGTTCGATTGTCCAGCGCTCATTGGGCCTAGTTATGCGGGCACCGGCCAGCCACACACCCCCGGGCCAGCAGCCCCTGCCCATGGCAACAGCCTCCTTCAACTCATGGGGTTGCTCCAATTCGGCGATCACCCTTTGCAGCGGCAGATCCCTTAGGGCCTTGAGTTGCTCAAGGCTGCGCACCAGGACCACTAACCCGGCCTCCAGTTCCGGCCTCGGCTCCGGCTGGGCATCCGGACTGCTTGCATGGGCAAGTGATACCCCCAATGATCTGATCAGCCCGGCAATCTCTTGCCTGTTAGGGCTGAGGCTTTCAACCAGTTCTGGCGCCTGGGGTTCGCCAACATTTGCCAGTTGCTCAACAATCTGCCTGCGCAGTCTGTTCAGCTCACTTATCGGCAGGAACAGGCCGGGTTCCAGATCCAGATCGAGGCTTTCCAAGAACCAGGGCGTGCCTCCCAATCTCCCCAATTGGCTCTCCAACCGATTGCGGTCTAGGGCCTGCCCCATGGCTGGTTCCAGATCTGTGGAGGATCGCCATTCAGAGCATCCATGCCCTTCCCCCAGCAGGTAAACCACAAGCGGCATCCCTTTTTTGCCTACGACCTTCAGGTGGAGGGGCTGGGGCGACTCAGCGGTGGGGGTTTGGGCCAGGAGTTGCCAATGCTTCTCAAAGGCAGGGTCGCTGGTCAGCCAGCAGGGACTGCCCTTTTGCAGGCCCCTAGCGTCGATCCTGCCTGGGCCCATGCGCAGGGCCAGCAACCGGGATGTACGCCGCTCAACCACCATCACTCGACCACCGATTTCCTTGGGCACCTCCAGGGCTGTTGGCGATGGACATTCCCAAACCAGGCCATCCCCGGGCTTGAGGTTTGCTGAGGTTTCAAGTAGCCACCAACCATCCTTTTCGATGCTCTTGAGCTGGCCGACTAGGGGCCCACGCTTTTTGCTCCAGCGGCCATGGACCAATTGCCTGTGGTCCACCCCCGCTAGCCAACCCGTGCCCAGGCCCCGGGAAAAGCTGAGCTCCATGCTTTGCCGATGGGCTGCCCTCTGCTCCTCTGGCATGCCCCCCAGCTCGATCCGATCAAGGCTTCGGCGGTAGAGATCCGTGACTGCTGCTACATAGGCGGCGTCCTTGAGTCTTCCCTCAATTTTTAGGCTGGCAATGCCGATACCTGCTAGCTCAGGTAGCAGTTCCCAGGCGGAAAGATCCTGGGGGGAAAGCAGATAGCGCTGGTCGCCGAGATCCTGCTCCTGGCCATCGACGATCAGGGCATAGGGAAGCCTGCAGGCCTGGGCACACTCCCCCCTGTTGGCACTGCGCTGGCCCAGGGCCTCGCTGGTGAGGCACTGGCCTGAATAGGCCACACATAGTGCTCCGTGGACAAACACCTCCAGGGGCATCGCCAACTGGCGTTGCTTGAGTTGGTTCTGGATCCTGCCCAAATCCTTCAGGGCTAGCTCCCGGGCCAGCACCACCCGCACACAACCGAGGGCGGCGGCCTGGGCCACCCCTGCCGCACTGGTGATCGACATCTGGGTGGAACCGTGGATTGCCAGGCCTGGAGTCAGGGATCTGGCAAGCATCGTCAGGCCTATGTCCTGGACAATTAGGGCATCCACCTGCGCCGTCGATGCAGCCAGTAGCAACTGGGCCGCTTCCTCTAGCTCAGCTGTAAAGACCAGCACGTTGACCGTCAAGAAACCCTTCACGCCACGCCGGTGCAGCCAATCCATTACGGCTGGCAGTTCGGCTAGCTGGAAATTTGCGGCCCGCATCCGGGCGTTGAAGACCTCAACTCCGAAATAGACGGCGTCGGCCCCATTGGCCACGGCTGCCTTGAGTGCATCCCAATTGCCTGCAGGTGAGAGCAGTTCAGGGGTGAAGGCTGCGGAAGTAGGCGTTGCTAGCTCAGCCATCATTTGGCAAGACGCTGGGCAGGCTCAAAGACCTTCAGGGCATCCGTACTGCCCTCATAGCGCCAGTGCCAAGGCTCGTAGTTGACCCCCTGGGCATTGGATCTGGGGAAGGAAAGGGCGAATTGATAGCGGGCCGCATTGGCCTGAAGCCAGGCAAAGGCTGCGCTCTGGTCAAACGACTGGGACAAATTTGTACCAGCCGCATTGCCGTCACCGATGTCGAGGGCAAAGCCCGTGGCGTGCTCTGAATAGCCAGGGGGTGCACTGACCAGGGCCCGTTCGCGGGCGGTCTGGTTCCGTTCAGCCTTGACATCAAAAAAGAGGTGCTTTTGCAGGGAAATTGATCTATAGCCACTTAAAACCACCAAATCCACACCTTCAGCAGCTGCCGCTGCCCCCATTGCGGCGAAGGATTCAGCCGCATCCCGTTGGAGCTCAATACCGGGCGCAATCGGCGTCAATTCGCGGCTCCTGATCTCGCCATAGGGAAAATGTCCGAGCAAGCGACCATCTATGCCAGGGCGGGCATTGAGCCCCTGGATGGGGGGTGGCCCCAGTAGACGCCGCAGGGGCTGGGGGAAAATCAGGGCCAACGCAGTCAGCACCACCACCATTGCGGCCACTGCGTTAGCCAACGGTGAAAATCCGCTGGCCCGGCTGGAGGATTTTGGGGTAGAGCGATGGGCTACGGGGATGTCGTCGACACCCTGGTGTGCTGCTCGCCCCCGCTTGGCACCATTCACCTGAGCTGCGCCCAAAGCAGTAAAGATCCTAGGTGGGAAGCCCCGATTGCCCAGCAGTGCATGGGGCATCGGTGTTAGCTTCCACCCCGACTGAATTAAGGCGGAGCGGTTTTCTGATGTTGCGTGTCGCAGTGGTTGGCGGCGGTCCAAGCGGCTCCTGTGCGGCTGAAGTGCTCGCCAAGGCGGGCATTGCGACCTGGATCTTTGAGCGCAAGCTCGACAATGCCAAACCCTGCGGTGGTGCCATACCGCTCTGCATGGTTGACGAGTTTGAACTTCCAGACTCGATCATTGACCGCAAGGTTAGAAATATGAAAATGATTTCCCCCTCAAATCGGGAGGTGGATATCAATCTAGAAAACGAAGGTGAATACATCGGCATGTGCCGCAGGGAAGTGATGGATGCTTTCCTCCGTAATCGGTCCGCCGATCTAGGAGCCCAACTAGTTAATGGCTTGGTTACAAAAATAGATACGGGTAGCAAACGCCAGGGGCCCTATATCCTTACCTACTCAGATTATGCTTCAGGAGAAGCTACCGGCGAGGCAAAAACCCTCGAGGTAGATGTAATTATTGGAGCTGATGGTGCCAACAGCCGGGTCGCCAAGGCAATGGATGCTGGCGATTACAACGTGGCGATTGCGTTTCAGGAGCGCATTAAGTTGCCCCCCGAGGAAATGAAATATTATGAAAGTCTGGCTGAGATGTATGTGGGCACAGACGTATCACCGGACTTCTATGCCTGGGTATTTCCTAAGTACGACCACGTGGCAGTCGGTACTGGCACCATGCAAGAGAATCAATCTCTCATCAAAAGCCTTCAGGTGGGCATCCGGGAGCGTGCCAAAAAACGGTTGCTCAATGGCGAAGTCATCAAGGTAGAAGCCCACCCAATTCCAGAGCACCCCAGGCCCCGCAGGGTCGTGGGCCGCATGGCACTGGTGGGGGATGCCGCTGGCTATGTAACCAAGAGTTCGGGCGAAGGCATCTATTTTGCCGCCAAGAGCGGCCGCATGTGCGCCGAACAGATCGTGGCTGCCAGTGCCAACGGTTCAAAGGTTCCCACTGAAAAGGATCTGAAGGTCTACATCAAAAAATGGGATCGCCAATATGGCGCCACCTATAAAGTGCTGGAAATTCTGCAAAATATCTTCTATCGCAACGACGCAGCCCGGGAAGCCTTCGTGGAAATGTGCGACGACAAAGACGTACAGCGTCTCACCTTTGATAGCTATCTCTATAAGCGCGTGGTTATGATGAATCCGTGGCAGCAAATTAAGTTGACCCTGCTGACCCTCGGCTCGGTGCTTCGGGGAAATGCCCTAGCCCCCGCTTCCTACAAGCCGGTGGCCAGTGCGGTGCGCACCGAGGAAGATGCCATGGCCATGCTCGCCCTAGGTGCAATTAAGGGAGGCATCAAGGTGCCCGCCCAAACCGATGAGAGGGAGCCTGTACTGGCGGGCAAGGGCTAATTAAAGATGGCCAACCACCTAGCCCTGATCAGCCACTGATGCGGCTGAAATCTGCCAAGACAGCTGCTTGGTTAGTAAGCACGCCAAGAAGATTGAGCCTGTTGGCCCGCACCGCCGGCACATCGGCCAGCACCATTACGCTTTGATCGCCATCAAAAAATGCCGCTAGGGCCCCGCGGCTAGCGGCAAGAACCCTTGCCAATTCTGCGTAGCGAGCCACGCCTTGGCTGGCGGCGATGGGTGCCAGTTGTTCGAGCACCTCGAGCATCGCTGCCTCACTTGCCTTCTCAAACAGGCGCGGATCCACCAGGCCTTGGGGGCTAATGACTGATCCAGCCAGGTTCCCCTTCTCGGCCAGGCGGGCAGCCCGGTTCACCACGGCCTGAACACTTGTCAGTTCACCGCTCTTTCTAAGGGCAGCAAGTAGGTCGGCGCGTGCACGGGCATCGGCCGGATCGACCAGCACCCGATCAATGTCCACTCCCTCACCAGCCACTGCTTGGAGCAAATCCAGGTCGAAGCCCTGCTCCTCTAGCAGGCTGACCAGTCGCTGGCGCAGGAACTCGCCCAGTTCCGCTGCCAAGCCAGGGGCATCCACTGCGAAATGGCTAAACAGATCGCTCCAACGGGCCGTTGAGCGCCGCAGAACACTCTGTAAATCAAGGCGCCAGCTGCGATCCCAGAGGATTTGCAGGATTCCATTACCGGCGCGCCGCAGGGCATAGGGATCTGAGGAGCCGCTGGGGCGCTCCCCCTTGGCATAGATGCTCAGGAGCAGCTCGAGTCGCTCCGCCAGGGCCACCACGGCACCGGCATCGGAGCCCGGCAGGGCATCACCCGCGCCCCTGGGCAGGTAGTGCTCAAGTACCGCCAGGGCCACCTGCCGCTGTTCACCCTCGGCCAGTAGGTACTTGCCGCCCATAACCCCCTGAAGTTCTGGGAATTCGCCCACCATCTGGCTAACCAGGTCGTGCTTGCAGAGATGGGCAGCCCTGCGCGCATGGCCTGCCGTATTGCTTGGCAGGGCAAGTTGCTCAAGCAATAAATCGGTGAGCCACTCCAATCGTTCGGTGCGATCCCTCAGGCTGCCCAAGCCCTCAGCAAAGGTGACCCTCGCTAATTTTTCCCGGCGATCGATGCTGGCTGTGGCCAGATCGGCCTCGACAAAAAACTGGGCATCGTCGAGGCGGGCCCTCAGGACCCTCTCATTGCCTCGGCGCACGGTATCAACCGCATTGGCCGAGCCATTACCGATGCACAAAAACTGGGACAACAGGGTGTCTCTGGCATCGAGGGCGAGGGGGTCTGGAGCGTTGCCGGGGCGATAAAGGGGCACATAGCGCTGGTGGGAGCGCATCACCGTGCCCAGCACCTCGGCGGGAAGGGCGAGGTAATGGTCGTCAATTTGACCTTCGATCAGCAGCGGGGCCTCCACCAGATCGGTCAGTTCATCGGCCAGGGAGGGGGGGAAATCTGCCACGGCCGAAAGGCGCCCAGCCGCTTCAGCCACAGCGTTATTGATCAGGCTCGAGCGACCACTGCGGCTGACCAGCACCCCAGCCTGCTGAAGCACAGATTCGTACTGATCTGCCGAGGGCAAATCAACGGCCCCGCAGCTGAGTCGGTGGCCTCGGCTCTGGCGACCACTGCTGATCGGGGGATCACAATCGGCCAGGGTGAGCGGGATTACGTCGGCATCCAGGAGTGCCACCAACCAGCGCAGCGGACGGGAAAAGCGGGCGTCACCCTCCCCCCAACGCATGAAGCGCCGCCCCTGGAGGGCCAGCAGCCACTGGGGAATCAACTCGGCAAGAACCTCAGCACTGGGCCTTCCCGGCTCCAGGCAACGGGCAAAGACAAAGGGACCCTTGGGCGTTTCGCGCACCTCTAGATCTGATGGCTCAACTCCACAGCGACTGGCGAAACCCAGGGCGGCCTGGGTGGGATTTCCGTCCTTAAAGGCCTGGGAGGCCGGCGGCCCCTTGCGCTCCTCCTCCAGATCGGGCTGGGCTGCCAGCAGCCCGCTCACCACCACCGCCAATCGGCGCGGGGTGCTGGTGCAATCCAGCTCTGCGTGCGACAACCTCGCCGTTCCGAGATCCCTGCGCACCAGGGCCTCCAACTGGGGCAGGGCCAGGCGGGCAAAATCTGCGGGCAGCTCCTCGGTCCCGATCTCCAGCAGGAAGGTCGACAAGCGGCTCAAGACATCAACCAACAACTCTATGTATTGGTGCCCTAAAGCCCCATTGGTTCGCTACGGTCGATCGAAATCGATGCTCTGTAAGCGCTGTGGATAAGGGGCAAAGCGCAGCAGATATTGGCTCCGCCACTGCACCAACAAAGTTTGAGCAGCTCAAGGCCGCCAGTGGCCATCTCAAGGAACCGCTCCTTAGTGAGTTGGCCAATGGAGCTCCCAACTTCACCGAGGGGGCCGTCCAAATCCTGAAGTTTCACGGCAGTTATCAGCAGGACAACCGGGAGAACAGACGCAAGGGCGAGGAAAAGGACTGGCAGATGATGCTGCGCCTCCGCAGCCCCGGCGGCCGCATCCCTCCGTCGCTTTATTTGGCGATAGATACCTTGGCGGAAGAGCTCGGTAACGGCACCCTCAGGGCCACCACCAGGCAGGCATTCCAAATGCATGGAATTGCCAAGGCTGATCTCAAGGAGGTGATTGGCACAATCGTGCGTCACATGGGCTCCACCCTGGCGGCCTGTGGGGATATCAACCGCAATGTGATGGCTCC
>NZ_JAGQBV010000023.1:0-34421 GCF_024345815.1 Cyanobium sp. HWJ4-Hawea
GAGCTGTTTGCCAATGTCGCCGAGACACAGTCCTTGTCTGATCGCTGGCGCTGGGAGTACAACACTTTGAGGCCCCATTCGGCCCTCCAGGGGCGTACACCCCTGGAGGCAGCTCAACCAGCTGCTGAATAACCACCCCTCTCATTCCGAATGGACCAATGAAGGGGGTCACGTCAGAAGCATCGCTGGTACTGAAAGCCCTCAACCTCCTCTGCCAAGACAGTTGGTACCCCTCCATTTAGGTCACAAATGGGGCTTGTGGGCATGACAAATAAACAGCTACAAGTCTCATCAATGCGCCTTAATTCTTGTTGCGCAATAATCAATTAAGAGGTTGACTTTTCGAGGTGCCAAAAAACTCTCAGTACATCATGAAAACGGATAGAGCTTCCCACAAGAAAATCAGCCAACCATGGCCAATGAATGCTCATAAGCATACAACAAAGACTCTACAATATATTTAATAAGGCTAATCTCCACGTGATCTCCCAATGGAACTCCAATCACAGATCTTGCAAGGGTAGTGGTATTTTCAAGGCCACCAGCAATGTGGCAATGAGTAAATGCTGCCTGCCTATGCAACGGCGAGTGCCACCATCGCCTTGCTTCTATACCAAATCTAGTTACCATTATTCCTGAAATAAACTCTATTGTATTATCCTCAACCACTTCTGGCAACTGAATATTAAAAGTGCTAACAGGTAAATCAAGACTATTGCCAAATGGGGCTAAGCAGCTTTTGCTTAGGCACTCTAAATACTCATTGACCTGCGCTCTATAATGTATAGATGATTTCGATAACATAACATCCCTATAGGCAAGGCCTATGGCTGCATGATACTCGCTAAGCTTAGCATTTGTGCCAATATGATTACTCGTACGAGATCCAGCAAAACCGAAATTAGAAGCAGACCTTATGTAAGCGATCAACTTCTCCTGCGCACACAGAATAAAACCACCTTCACCGGTCGGGAAATACTTTGTGGCATGAGTAGATACAATCGTAGGAATTCTACTTAGCCTGGCAGAGGAGAAACCAGCGGCACAATCGATAACAACAGGTATGCCGGTTTCGCCGGAAAAATCTTCCCATTCTTTTGACTCATAAGATCTCCCAAACGGAATGACAGGAAGAATTAAGTCAGCTCCTTTAATTATGTTGTTTTGAATTAATTCTCTTACATACAGAGGTTCTAGTAGGCCATCCTTTGAGGTGTCTACAAAAACAACCCTGCAACCAATGAATAAAGCACTGTGAGCAGTAGCAGCAAAAGTCCACGATGGCATTACCACAAAAAAGTCTTTCTTTGTGGGGGCCTTTAGCTGATAATATTTTATACATAGTGACAGCGCAAGAGTTGCACTTGAAGCAAGAGCTACCTGTGAGCTGAGGGCATGATATCGTGAAGCAATATATTTCTGAAGTTCTTGATGGAGAACCCCGAAATTGGTATACTGACTTGACGCGTCTAGCTTGCCAAGATAGCCAATTAGCTCACTAGAGGTTGGTAGACGCCTCTTCATTAGTGGTATCATGACTAAACAGCACAATCTTGGCAGTATAGCACTTGCTCCTTACTGGCTAACCGCTCATCCAGTACACTTATACAAATCTGATCATTCTTGGTGGTTTGAGCCAATAGGCCATTATGACACGATTATTTTTGCTGGACCATTTATAGAGAATGGCTCCCATAGGAGCATTACTCAAAACATTATTACTGCAAAAACACATGGACTTTCCTGGTCAATTCTAGATATTCAGCTTTATCTAAGCAATAACTGGGGTATCAATCTTCGTGACATCTCTATGCTTTGGCACGTAATTGAAGCTAGTGCCACATGCCGCGTAAGAGATCTACCAGAATTGGCATGTCCACTTATTGCCGTGATAGCTGATACGCATCACCTGGCAGCTCCCATTTCCTCCCTATTAATGTATTTACGATGTTCGCAATATACCCACTTAACTTGCACACATAATCAGCATACTCCGTTTTTCGCCGCTGCGATCGATATTCCAACTTTCAGCTTTCCTTACACATACCTTAACGCAAAAAAATGTCAAAGAGAATTAATTCGCAAGAAAGACCTGATCTATTATGGCAATCTTGTCTCCAGTCATCACGTCTTTCGTACTAAATTTATAAATAAAATCTTATCATGCTCATCACTTAGACTTGGCGGCAGATTATCTTTCCATAGATGGCTTGATGCTCTCGCGCAGGGAGGTCAGTGTGTATTTACATGTAGTTTAAATGGTTCCTTTTCATTTCAGACGCTTATGCCTTTACTACATCGAAATGCTATTATTACAGACCCAATCTGTTCAGCAAATTGGCTCGGCAAGTTGCTCCCATATTTGCCCGACTGCCATGTATTCCATGACCTTGAAGAATGTCTAAATATAGTCCAATACATAGAAACTGAAGACTCTGATGGCTGCACAAGTAAAATCGAAGCTTTGACTTCTGAGCTTCTCAAGCCTTTCCTTTCAAATCAGAAAATCCTGAGAAACGCCTTTTGTCCCGGTAAATTTTATCCAGAGGTTTTGCCAGATGCCTCTACTGACAGCGAAAAATGGTTGCTATCTATACTTACGACTGCGCGAAGAAAGTTCGGCTTAGTCGAAGTCGAAAGGATGATTAAGTTATACGAAATAATTCAGGAGCAGCATCGTATCCATTGGCGAATAGGAATTACCTCTATTACGGAAATGAGCAAAAAATCATTAATTTACGATGCTTTTCTTATGCAAATGCCTACGATGCTTCCAAGGCTTAAGTACCCTGATCCTCAAGGCATTCATGTGCAAGACCTTGAAGTAGCTATAACGAGTTAACCCTATAGAGGATTGCAATCAGACTTCTCTCTTTTTTTTGTCTTGCTCGGATTCCCGATCGCAAGAAGTTTGCTGCCCACATCTCTTATAACTACTGCTCCAGCTCCTATAATAGAATTGCCGCCTATCGACAAAGACTGAATAACTGTCGCGTTGGCGCCTACGAAAGACGAATTCCCAACATTCACTGACCCGCAGATTACAGCTCCAGGGCCAATTGTGCAGAACTCTTCAATGTTACAGTCATGTTCTATAATTGCACCGGAACCGATCAATGCAAATTTCCCAATATGCGCATGACTACCTATGATTGCACGGGGGAGGGCGATTACTCCACTATTTTTCTTTATTTTTGAGCTCTTTGCTATATAACAAGTGCTGCTAATAATATTCAAAGGAGTTGCGCATGCGCTAATTTTAGCAAAGAAATTAGCTTCAATCTCTCGCTGCGAAGGGTTTCCAATTGCCACCGCATACGCGAATTGAGATGGCATACTAAATATTCGCTGAAAAGGCACTAGTGAAGATTCCGATGCGTGCCTACAATAAGAAAATGCTTTATATCCAATTCCCCCTGAGTCTTCCATTATTAGTTCTGCTACCTGAAAGGCGAGGCGACCACTGCCAACAAGCACAAATGGGTACTTCATACAGCTCTACAGATTTTTGTCCATAAAGATTGATTGCGCCGAGTAGTTTTGTTTTTTTAATTTAAGGAAATCAACCACATAATTGCACATTCTACATTTCATATTACATGCCGGTCTACGCCCAGCACGCCCTGGTGCTCAACGTGCCCCTCAACCACGACCTCAACCATCGCTTCTTTGAGGTGATGGCCGCCGGCGTACCCCAGGTGGTATTCGGCGATCCAGCCCTAGTGGGCGAACACCGCCACCTGGCCGAACGGCCCGATGTGTTTTGGGCATCTACCCTCGAAGAGCTAGAAGCCCTGGTGCTGGGGTTATTGGCTGACCCCGATCGGCTCCGCGCAATTCCAGTGGCGCCACCGCCCTATTGGCAGCTCAAGGATTTGCTGTAGACGCAGTCGGCCGGAGGCCATAGGCGGCATTTGCACCTTGAGGATGTGTCGGGTGCGATTTAGCCGTAGGGCGGGGTGCGCGCGGAGTGCGGCGCGGCGCGGGAAGGGAGTGTTTTTTGGATCGTTCGACCTGGAGGCTTTTTGGGCGCGCCTAGACGCTACATATGGTGTTTCGTAACTCCTGCTCTTGGAGGGTTGCGAAAACTGACGGGCCAGGCAGCTGCAGGTACTGATGTACTATTACTGGAGTTGCATCTGATTTGGCGCGGTGACCGATCCAGCCGTTGAGTCTGCGCCAGAATCTGGGCAGTCCAAAGGCCCATTCATTTGTCTGGATACCCAGGGTTGGCTCCAGTCGATTGGTGGTTTTGTAGTTGCCCTGATTGCTGTTTTCACCTCCTATGACCACCTCAACCTCCCAGGACCAAACGGCCCCTCTAGCTCCCATAGCTTCCCCATCAACCAGCAATGGGGCTTCTGGCTCATCCTTGCCTCGCTGGCGGTTGTTTTTGTCGATGCTCAATTGGCGACGCGATCCAGACGTCGAGAGGAGGATCGCCGATGCCAAGAGACGCTCGCTAGAAGCAGAGAAGCGAACGAAGCTGCTCGACGAGAAACTGCGCAACTTCGACGCGCTCGAGTTGAGGCAGAAGCACAGCGAGCCCAGCTTGCCTATCTCCTCGAACCATCCGCAGCCCATCGAGAGCAGCTCGAGCAAGTCCTAAGCAAACTCAACAGCCCAGAAGTGCGGGCCCTCTTTGATGATGAGTAGCTCGAAAGGGCTGTGGTGATTAGGCCATGGGGCTCTGCTAACAGCAGCGTTTGCGCCATTAGGATGGCTTTGAAGGATCTTTTGTTCCAAACTGGAGAGATGCCTCTCGATGCCGATGAGCACTGCGACAGCCCAACGCCTCACTGCGATTTTGCATCGCGAAGCTGAGGTCTACGTGGCCGAATGCCCAGAGGTCGGCACCGTGAGCCAGGGTGACACTGTGGAAGAAGCCCTGTCCAACCTGAGGGAGGCCACCGAGCTCTACTTGGAGTCATGTCCACAGCCTGCTCCGGTGCCCAGGCTGCTGACCACTTTTGAGGTGAGCATTGCCTAAGCTCCCGCGCCTCCCAGCGGTAACTGTTGTGGCCGCTTTGAAGCGCCTGGGATTTGAGCAAGTTCGCCAAAAAGGCAGCCATGTGGTGCTTCGCAAAACCACTTGCAACGCCGATGGAACGCCAGCTGCCGTGATTTGTGTGGTTCCCCTTCACCACAGGGATCTGGCTGTCGGCACCCTGGCCAGCATCCTGCGGCAGGCCGCAGTGGATAGCGAGACGTTCATCCAGGCCATGTGAGTCTCCATCTGCAGTCCCGGCTCGGCAGAACCATCTGGGCTGATGGCAGATCTTTTTTGGCAATTCAAATCGACTGCAGCACGGCGAGCTACGCGCGAAGGCGAGTTTTGCGGCGCGAAGGCCGGATGTACGACGAGAGCGGAAAGTGTGTGTTTTGGAACGTTCTCTCTGGTGCCTTTTTGGGCGCGCCAAGCGCTACATATGGTGTTTCGTAATTGCTTTACTTGTAGGATGCAAAGGCTAATCCGGGCTGTTAAGTTGCTCCAGGCACATTTTTGTGAGCCAGGAAAGCTAAAGATGGGTCGAATTTTAATACAGGAAATTTCAGCCAATTCTTATCCCTTCATCGCTTCTGCATAGGCTGCACTTATTTCAAGTACGTCCGACGCCGCCTCTGCTGCCCGCTCTAGGTCGCCGGCCTGCTCACCCTGTTCAGAGCTATTTGCCGCCTGCTGTAAGGCAAGGCTCCACCAAAAGTGTGAATTTTGCCCAGCATTAATAGGCCCCTTGTCATCACCAGGCCAGTGCCTTTGGCTCAATTCTCCAAACAGCTGCGCCAGCTCTACGGCGACCGCCGTTTCCTGGTTCCGTTGCCATAGCACCACCAGCGCTTCCGCCGCCCGCAGCCTCCAACCAATTGCCTGTTGCGCGAACCTTTGAGTTTCCCCGTCCCCTTCCGTTTGCCCAGCCACCAGCAGTTCCAGTTGATCCGCCACCATCAGGGATTGTTGGGCCTCCAGGCGCGCCTCACCGGTGCCCTCGGCTTGTTCTGCCAAGCGTTGGCGCAGCTGAATAAGCCGCAGTTGCCAGGCCCTGCGATTGATCTCAGCCTCTTGCCACAACCCCTGTTCCCTTAGTTGGTCAACCGGGATCAGAATTTCCAGAGGCAGCCCCTGCCATTCGCCCTTGATTACCGCACTCGCATCCACATTGCGCTGCCAATGCGTCGTCTCATCACTGCCGCTGAAGAGGGCCACCCGTGGCTGCTGCCCCTCCATAAACAGCTTCACATGGGTAACAGGGCCGTTTTGCGCCAACTCCCAACTCCTTTACTACCAATTGCAACAAGATCTTACGTACTCAGAACCGATTGGCCAGCTCCATCAGTAACTGTTCCAGCACTTGCAAACAATGCTCCTGCCTGAATTCCCGCTGCAACTGCTGGCGGCCAGCTGCTCCCCAGCTCTGCAATTGGCTCCGATCCTCCAACAGCTGTGCCATCGCCTCCCCCAACCCTGACGGTGAGCCTTGAAATAGTGCTCCATTGACCCCCGGCTGGATTAGCTCTTTCACCATCGGGTTGGCTTGGGCCAGCACGGGCGTGCCGCAGGCCAGGATTTCCGTGAGGCTCCAGCTCAGTACGAATGCTTCAGACAGGTAAACATGCAGATCGGATCGCCGATACAGCTTGATCAATTCTTCGTGGGGCATTCGCCCAAACCAATGGATGCGAGTGTGATCCAGTTGCTGATCGAGTTCCTCCAGCAGCACATGCTTCCAATTTTGTCCATTGGCCGGAGCGGATGAATAGCTCACTTCATGCCCCCCCACAATCACCACCTGCACCTCCCTACTGAGGGCCTGGAGCTTGGGCAGAGCCCGCATGAATTGTGGAAAACCGCGCATCGGTTCCAGATTGCGGCTGATGAAGCTCACCACCGGCAGGCCTGGCCCAAGCGTGATGTCTGGTCCCACGCTCAGGCTTGCTAGCCGCGGCAATGTAAACATCGCCTCCGGCACCCCCTCATGGATTAATTGCATTTTTCCCTGCCAGCGAGCCGGGAAGCTTGCTGCCTGGTACCTGGTGGGCGTTATCACTGCATCTGCTTCCGCCAGAGCTGCATCAAGCAGGCTGTTTTTGCAGCGTAGATAATGCTTCTGCTCCAGGCCCATCGCCCCCGGGGCCACCCCCATGTGCTCCGGTTGCAGCCACAGTTCAGGCCAAAGCACCTGCGGCGTGGTCGGAAACACATCCCGCAGCAAGAGGCTTTCGCCCCAGCCTGGGTGGGCCAGGATCACATCCGGTGCCCAACCGCGTTGGCGGAGTATCTCCGCTTGGCGGGCTGCCAATTCACTTCGGCGGATCCATTCATCCACCTCCATCGTGAGCTGATGGATGCCGCTGCGCTCCGGCTTGGGCAGTTCGTAGCGCAGGATTTCGATGTCAGGATGGCTGATGCGCTCGCTGCTGCTGATCGCCTTGAGCTCATGGCCCCGCTCCACAAGGGCCGGGGCCAGATCACGAAATTGGCCTGGAAAGTTTTGATGTACGCAGAGCAGCCTCATGCAGCCCTCAGCGCGGATAGGGGCAACGCAGGGCCAAGGCAGGAGGCGGCAGCATCAATGGCCAGGGATCTAGCTGATTGCCCTGCTCCGGTTCCGGAAATTGTTTCGCCAGCCAAACCTGCCACCAACTGCGGAAGCTTTGGCTGAGTGTCGCTGCCAGTCCCTGGTGATCAAGTAGCTCGCTCTGGGCCGTGGTCCCGCGCAGCTGGGCCCGTAGCTGGGCCAACTGCTCAGGCTTGCTGAGCAGCTCCTGGCAGAGCTCCACCAGTTGCTCCTTGCTGTGGCAAATCCACTCGGCTCTGCCCGCCGCTGTTAGCACAGCCGCCGCTTGGCGGCTCACCATCGACTGGCCGGCCACCGTCAGCACCGGCACCCCCATCCACAGTGCATCGGCGCTGGTGGTGCAGCCGGTATATGGAAAAGTGTCTAGGGCCAGATCCATTTCCCGATAACGATCCAAATGCACTGCCACCGAAGGGCTGTGCCCCTCCAGGTGGAGCCGTTCCGCCGCCAGCCCCAGCCCTCCAAACAGTTCCCTCACTCGCTCGGCTTCCACCGGTTCCCCCAGGTTTTTGGATTTCAAAAACAGGTGTGCCTCTGGAATCGCCTCCAACACCGCCATCCAGCGCTCCGCAGTGGTGGCAGTGATCTTGCGGCTCTGGTTGAAGCTGCCAAGCATCGGGTGCCCCCTTTTAAGCAGAGGCAAGGGAGCCACCGCCGGGGCCTCAGGTAAGGGCCTGTAGGTCAAGTAGGCCCGCGGCAGCCGCCAGTGCTCTTCTGTGGCCGGGTCGTCCTGTTCCCGGCCCGGCGGGTGGAGGGTGTTGTCGGTAATCCAGTAGTCCACCTGTGCCAGACCGGTGGTGCCGTAGTAACCCAGGTAGGTGGCTTGAATAGGGGCAGGTTTTTGGGCCACTAGCTGCAGCCGATTGCCGGCGGTGTGACCTGCCAGATCCACCAAGATGTCGATCTCATCTCTCAGGATCTGCAGGCAGGCCTGTTCGTCGTTGAGGCCATGCAAATCCCGCCAGCGATCCGCCTTGCCTTGCAATCGGCGGGTGTAGTCATCTCGCACGTTGCCGCAGGCATAGAGGCTGATTTCCAGTTCATTTCTGTCCCACTGCTCCAGCAGTGGTTCGATGAAGTAACTCACGGCATGGCGGCAAAAATCCGGCGACAGCAGCCCAACCCGCAGCCGGCGCTTTGGATCCGGATGGGGAATCCGGTCGCGCCAGCGCTCAAACGGTGCATTGGCAAACCTTTCGCCGAAGCGTTTCGCAGCTGCGAACCGTTGCTCTGGAGGCTCCAACTCGTAGCCCACCAAGGTGAACAGCACGTTGGACTGGGCGGCTGGGTTGTCCCCGAGTTTTTCTGCCCCCTTGCGAAGCCAGCTAAGTGCCTCCGGGTATCGGGCCACATCCTTGAGCACCGAACCCAAATTATTCATTGCGGCGCCAAACTCCGGATCTACCGCCAAGGCCCGCTCGAAACAACTCCGCGCCTGGTGGCTGCGTCCCAGATCCCGCAGCAGCAGGCCATAGGTGTTCAGGCAAATTACGTAGTTGGCATCGATCTGCAGGGCCTTCTCAAACAACTGGCAGGCCTCCTCCCACCGCCCTTGCCCCTTTGCTGTTACCCCCAGGGCATAGACCAGATTGCTGTGATTGGGGTGATGCTCAAGCTGTTGGCGTAGTAGCTCCTCCGCCTGGCCATGCTGCTGCTGCTCACAGAGCACCTGCGCTGTGTTGAGCACCATCAGCAATTGCTGATCCCCCTTCGCCATCGCCAGGGCCCGTTTCCAGTGCAGCAGTGCCTGATCGCCATTGCCGAGGTGGTGGTAGGCGTTTCCCACCTCCAGCAGCAGATCCGCAGCCTGGCCATTGGGCTCCGCCGGCAAACCATCAAGGAGTGGCGTCATTCCCTGGATAAGTGGCCAGTAATCGCCCGATCTGTTCAGGGTGATTGCCAGCCCTAACCGCGGGCCCAGCAGTTCGGGTGCCAGTTGAATCGCCCGTTCAAAAGCCCTTTGCGATTCGTCGAGTCGGCCTAGATCCCTCAGCACATTTCCCAAATTGCCCCACAGGCTCTGGTCGTTGGGCCGGCGCTTTAACGCCTGCTCGCTGCACTTCAGCCCCTCTGCGCTTCGCCCCTGCTGGCGCAGCATTGCCCCCAGGTTGCGCCAGGCGTCCACCAGTTCAGCGTCCTGCTCCAGGGCCTGGCCGTAGAGCCCTTCGGCTCCTTTCAAATCACCCCGCTGGTGCAGCTCGCAGGCCTTGGCAAAAAGCTCGGCTCCAGCCCCGCCCGTATGCCCACCCTTCGACTGCTTGTCTCCCCCTAACTGCTGTTTCGCCGCACCACCTGAATGCCCCGGGCCGCTGCCCTTCTTGCGTGCCGTGCGTTTACCCAAACCCGTTTATCCAATCCTGGATCCATGCTCTCATGGCCCGGATGGCACAATCATCCTTTCGCGCATACTGCTGACCATGGACCCCAAGGCCCAGGCCAGCCGTGCTTTGGAGCTTTTCCACGCCGGCCAGTTCCAGGAGGCGCTGGATCTGGCCATACCGCTCGTGGATTTGCCCGATCTGGTGGCCGAGATGGGCCACCTGCAGGGTGCATGCCTGCATCAGCTCGGCCGCAGCGAAGAGGCGGTGGTCCCCGTCCGCAGAGCGATAGCTGCTGATGCCAACAACGCCAGCTATATCAATACCCTTGGGGTGATCCTGCGCAAGCTCAAGCGCTCCGAACAGGCCGTGCGCGCCTATCAACGCGTAATCGCCCTAGACCCCTCATTTGCTGATGCCTACTACAACTGTGGCAACGCCCTCAGCGAGCTGAAGCGTCTCGAGGCAGCGGCAGAGATGTTTCGTGGCTGCCTAGAGCACAATCCCCGCCACAATTCCGCCCACCACAACCTCGCCAATAGCTACCGCGACCTAAGGCAACTCGATTTGGCGCTGGAGCACTACCGCCTGTCGGATGAGTGTCAGCATCACAACCCCGACATGCACTGCAATTGGGGCTTGGCTTGGCAACTGCAGGAACGCTGGGATAAGGCAATCGATGCCTTTGAAACTGCCATCAACCTGAAGGTTGACCATGCCCCATCCCACATCAATCTGGGGGGCGCCTTGGCGGTTCAGGAGCGCTTTGATGAAGCCTGCGCCGCCTTGAGGCGCGGAGTTGAGCTCGATCAAACCTGCAACGACGCCAAGTTCAATCTCGGCCTCACCCTGTTGACCATCGGCCAATACGAGGAGGGTTGGAAGTTTTACGACACCCGCCTAAGCCTGCCTGACAAGGTTCGCCCACCCCTGGCCACCGCAATCTGGGATGGCAACCTCGACATCGAAGGCCCGCTGCTGGTATGGGCTGAACAGGGCTACGGCGACAACATTCAATTTGCCCGATACCTACCCATCTTGATGGAGTTGGGTTTGCAGGTCACCTGCGCCACCCGTCCCTCCCTGATGGAGCTGTTCCGCCAGTGCCTACAGCCGGCCTGTCCGGCGATCATCGAGCACAAACCCGCTGATCTGCAGGCCTTCACCCACCACGTGCCTCTGCTCACCCTGCCCCGCATCCTCAAAACAAGCCTAGAAACGGTGCCGTTGATGCCGGGCTACCTAAAGGCTCCTACGGCTATTCCGGAGCGGCTGAAGGTGGCCCGCCAGCCCTTTGCCCTGCACATCGGCCTGGTTTGGGCCTCAGGGGTCGACAACAAAGACATGTATGCCGACAAGAGCCTGCCTTTGGAATTGTTACTGCCGATTTTCGATGAATGGCGCAACGACCGCCTGGTATCACTCCACAGTTTGCAGGTAGGGGTTGATGCCCAACAGCTCGATCCATGGCGAGACCAATGGGGCATCACTGATTGGAACGGTCGTCTGGAATCATTCCTCGATACCGCCTGTGTGCTCAGCCAGTTGGATCTGGTGATCACTGTTGACACCGCCGTGGCCCACCTTGCCGGTGGCCTCGATCGGCCCACCTGGCTGATGTTGCAGCACAATGCCGATTTCCGCTGGCTGCGAGGTCGCTCCGATACCCCCTGGTATCCCAGCATGAGCCTGTTCCGACAGTCCAAGCTGGGCGATTGGCCTTCAGCCGTTGCGCAGCTGGCGGATCGCCTCAAGCAGTTGCTGGGCTGATGCAGTTGCCCTTTCCCGATCAGCAGTGCTGGCCCCTATTGCGCCGCAGTGGCCGCGCCCGAGCCGTGCTCGAGGCCTGGCTGGAAGAATGTGTCTGCGCCCAGGTGCCCCTGGAGCCGGAGCGCGAAGCCGAGTTATTGGAGGCATTTCAGGCCGATCCGGCTGCCGAACCCTTGGATCTTCCATTTGCAGCCACTCGCCAGGAGCGTCTGAAGCTTTTTAAGCACTCTGCTTTTCTGCTCCAAGTGGATGAGCACTTCAGCCGTACCAAGACCCAGCGCGACCGTCTGATCTATTCCATGTTGCGATGCCACAGCGCCAGCCGGGTGGCGGAACTGGCCTTGGCGATTCGTGAGGGTGAAATCGATTTCGCCACAGCGGCTATCCGCTGGTCAGAGGGGCCCGAGAGCGCCAGTGGCGGCCGCATTGGACCGATCCATCCTGATGCAGGCCATCCCGAACTGAATACCCGGCTGGCCAACGCCAGCGAAGGCCAGCTAGTCGGCCCATTCCCGGTGGGCGACATGCACGTTTTGCTCCGACTTGACACCCGTATCAGCATTCACCTAGACGAGCAACTGCAAAATCAGTTGATAGAAGAGCTCTATTGCCTTTGGCTAGATCGCCAAATCGGTCGCCTTCTCCTGGATGAGAAGATTGAACCCATCGAGTATTTAGCTGCTTGACGGTACCTCTGTCTTCCCGCCTCCAATTGCTGATCCAGGGCCCCCCCCTTGATCAACTGCCCCCAGCACTGCTTAGCCAGGCCGAAGAACAGGTTCAAGCCTGGCAACTCCCGATGGGTGAATCCCTGGCTGGGGAAGCGACTCCCTTCGGCTTTGTGCTGTTGGTCGTCAGCGGCAGTCTGCGCATCAGCGGCAGAGATGCGGTGGGCCAAGAATTCACCCTGAGGCGCATCCAGCCCGGCCAATGGTGGGGTGGATGGAGTGCCCTTACCGGGGTGGCAGCTTCCAGTTGTCGTACGGCCGAGGAGAGTCGCCTATTGGCGGTGCCAGTGGAGATCTGGCAACAGTGGTGGGCCCAGGGCGAAGCCCTAGGGGCCTGGCAGGTGGCCCATCCCCAAAGTGAGGACGTTTACGCAGCCATGAGGCCCCTCCTGCAGCAGCGGCAGCTCCAGGACAAGAGCCTGGCCGAACTGCTCGATTTCCTGCAGCCCCTGCTGCAAACCCAAGAGCTCCGATCCTCCGCCGAGCTCGACCAGCTGCTGGAGGTCACCCCTGAAACCAGCTGGTTTCTGCCTGCCGCCGAACGCTTCCTGCCCGATGTCAGCCCACCGGGTGCTGAGGGTTTTCGTCCTGAACAATTGCAGCAGGCCCTGCGCCAAAGCCAGTGCGGTCTGAGATTGATAGGTCTGCCGAGCGCTGATTTGCATCAGCTGATGGAGCCCACTTCTTCATCAGTCGCCAAGGAGGATCCCGGGGCTGGTGAAGAAAGCAGCCTCACAAATCTCTTGCTGCCCGCCTGGCAAAATCCCGATGGTGCCCAGCTCCTGGCCCAAGCCCTGGACCAGGAGCAGGCCCGTCCCAGCATTGGAGCTAGGGGCCTGGAGGTGCGGGCCGTTTTGGGTAGCTCTGCCGCTGAGCAGGGCCTGGCCCTGTTGCAAATGGTCTGTGAGGTTCTCAAAGTTCCATTCCGCCGTGATTTGGTGGATCGAATGCTCACGGGCATGGTTGGCGAACGGCCCCACCCCAGTCTCGAGCAGCTTGGCCAAATTGCCGATGCCCTTGGCCTAAATGCAGTGCTGATGCAGCTGCCAACAGCTCACATCGGCCGAGTAACCCTGCCCGCCCTTGTGGAAACCCCCGATGGGGTGCTGCTGCTTGCGGGGGAGCAGAAGGGCCGCCTGCGCTGGATGGATCCCCGTGAGGGTGAGATTTGGCAAGACATCGCCAGCCTGCAGGAGCAGCAACCCCATCTCCGGGCAGTCACCTTTAGCCGCCGTGCTGGCACAGCTACCCGTCGCTTTGACATCAGTTATTTCTTCCCCTATCTGCAGCGCTACCGCAAATCTTTGGTGCTGGTTTTTGTGGCATCACTGTTCATTAATATTTTTGGCCTGGCCCAGCCTTTGCTGATCCAGCAGATTATCGACAAGGTGATTGGTCAGCAGAATTTTAATACTCTATACTTTCTGGGAGTGATGCTTATTGGCACTAGTGTTGTCTCAAATATACTAAATTTAATTCGCACTTTTTTGTTCACGGATACTACCAATCGAATTGATATTGCCACATCTGGCAATATTTTGACCCATCTGTTCCGCCTGCCCCTTGGCTATTTTGATGGCCGTCCGGTTGGCGAGATCTCGACCCGTATTAATGAGCTGGGATCGATAAGAGGGTTTTTGACTGGTACGGCGCTAACATTAGTTCTGGATGTAATTTTTGGCGTTGTTTACCTATTCGTGTGCATTAGCTACAGTGGATTATTGACGGCAGTTGCGCTTGGGGTTGTTCCTCTTTACTTGGCACTGATTTATATTATATCTCCAGTAATTAAAAGCCAGTTGCGAGTGGCCGCCGAAGCCAATGCCGCAGCCAGTTCCCTAATGGTGGAAGCTCTAACTGGCATGCATACTGTCAAGGCCCAGCACGCTGAAACAACCCTGCGCTGGCGTTGGCAGCAGCGCTATGCGCGCTTTATCTCCAGCAATTTTCGCACCACCATAATTGGCGCTACCGCTGGATCAATCGGTGCATTTTTCAATGAGGTTGGTGGTCTGGCGGTGCTCTGGGTTGGAGCCTACTTAGTTCTTAAGGGCGAGCTCACAATTGGCCAGCTTATTGCATTTAGGATAATCAGTGGCAACGTAGTTGGTCCTATCATCCGCTTAGCCGGCACATGGCAGACAATCCAGGGTCTACAGATTTCCGTAGAGCGACTCGCCGATGTGGTGGATGCTGAGCCAGAGCAGTCACTAGATGCACGACCGATCGCCCTGCCACCAATAACTGGCCGGATTGAGTTTGACCAGGTCAGTTTCCGTTTCAGACCCCATTCTCCATTGGTGGTGAAAAATGTCAGCTTTACCATCGAACCTGGATGTTTTATAGGCATTGTTGGCCAGAGCGGCAGCGGCAAAAGCACTATCATGAAATTGCTTCCGCGGCTATATGCACCATCGGAAGGGGTGATTAGAATCGATGATTACGATATATCAAAAGTAGATCTTGATTCTTTGCGTCAGCAGGTGGGCATAGTTCCACAAGATGCGATTTTGTTTGATGGATCGGTGCGTGAAAATATAGCCTTAAATTCACCAGACGCCACTGATGCAGAGATAATTGAAGCCGCCCAGATTGCCGCTGCCCATGCTTTTATTATGGATCTGCCAAATGGCTATGATTCATCCGTTGGCGAACGAGGCATGGGACTTTCTGGAGGTCAGCGCCAGAGAGTCGCCATTGCAAGGGCGATTTTAGCTAAACCCAAATTGCTCATCCTTGATGAAGCTACAAGCGCACTTGACTATCTCACGGAGCGTACAGTCTGTGAAAATCTTCGTCGCGCTTTGCGGGGAGATACTGTCTTTTTTATCACCCACCGCCTAGGCTCCATTCGCAATTCAAACCTTATCTTGTTGATGGACAATGGTTTGATGCAGGAGGCTGGAACCCACAGTCAGCTACTCCAGAAGCGCGGACTTTATTACGCTCTATACCGTCAGCAAGATGCCTCAATTTCCTGAATCCTCAGAAATTTTATTGAGATTGCGAAAGCGATTTCCTCGCCTTCTGTCCAAGCCAAATTCGGACAAGGTTTTTTATGATTCTCCTGGTCTGCTAGACCAAAGTAACCACTGGGCTGGTCTAGTGATATGGACCATTGCTGCGGGAACTACTGCTGCCCTCCTATGGGCCTTCCTTGGTAAGGTAGATCAAACTGTTTCTGCTTCTGGAACCCTTGAGCCTTCCCTAGGCAAGGTGGATGTGCGCAGCACCACTGGCGGGATAGTCAAGCGCCTTTGGGTTAAGGAGGGTCAAGAAGTCTATATGGGTCAGCCCCTTGTGGAGATTGAAAATCTTGGTCTACGGGCTCGCCTGCAGACCGCTGGCAGGCAGCTTGATTTACTTCGTTATGAAAACCTACTACTCAATTTGCTAATTGATCGTAGCGGTAGTTTGCCATCCCAATTGCCACCCCCTCCATCATCTTTAGCGCAGGAAGATAGAATTCGCTCCATTCAACTTTCTGTGCAAGAAAAAGCTGCCCAAATGCGTCAGTTGCGTTTCCGATTGCAGTCCGTTCGTGAAACTTTGCGGTTAAAGCAGGAAATTTCCAAGTCGCTTTCACCCCTATTTAAGAATGGAGGTATGGCTAAATACGACTACCTTCGTTCCCTCGATGAAGTTCAGCAGATGAGCTCGCAAATTAGTCAGACTCGCGAACAGTTAAACATTCTTGTGTCAGAGGCAGCGCGCAACTCCAGTGCCAACGATCGCCAAATTTTGAACCTAGAGGCCGAGCGAACTGGTCTGCAGGAGTCGAGCCGTAATTTGATTTTGCGGTCCACCGGTGCTGGTCGTGTTTTTAATCTCAGCTTTCGTCCCGGTTCGGTGATTGCTTCTGGCACTGAACTTATGCGCATTGTGCCTGAGGGAAGTTTGCGAGCACGTTTGTTCTTGGCAAACACTGATCTGGGCTTCGTGCGCCAGGGTCAAAAGGCAAAACTTACGGTTTCTTCCTTTCCGGCTAGTGAATACGGTTATTTAAATGGTCGTGTTACACGCATCGGAGTGGATGCCCTTGATTCCACCGCCACCACTGATCAACGCCGTGCCGATACTTTTCCCCTACAGGTCACCTTGGAGGACAACCCAAGCAAGGCAGGATTAATTGGTAAGCTGCGCCCTGGCATGCAGGTTGTGGCCCTAATTTCCATTCGGCAGCGGCCTGTAAT
This sequence comes from Cyanobium sp. HWJ4-Hawea, assembly GCF_024345815.1. Lineage (NCBI taxonomy): Bacteria > Bacillati > Cyanobacteriota > Cyanophyceae > Synechococcales > Prochlorococcaceae > Cyanobium > Cyanobium sp. HWJ4-Hawea. Next base: position 16,587 of record NZ_JAGQBV010000023.1, read on the forward strand.
AACTCTTCTCACTGATACTTTTACTAAGGGTACAGAGAGTCTTCAGAATAGTCGCTAATTGTATCCTAATTACAGCCAGCAAATTCTAATTATTGGTAAGTAGTTCTCTCTCTTCTAAAGCTTGAAGAAGCTTCTGCATGCAGCTTTGCCAGGTGTAACCGCCCATTTTTTTGGCACTTGATTTACCCCTGTCTGACCATTTTTCTCTTTGTGCATGCAGCTCTAGTAGCACCGTAAATATTTCCTCTGGATCAGTTTCGCCCCAGATTCCTCCTGCATCACCTCCATAGGTCTTTGTGATTAGATCTGGCACTTTACCCACCCCGCTGCCGCCTACCGGCAGTGCGTGATCCAGTTCCATTTCTAGTAGATCTAGGTGGCCAGTGTTTGCCGATAAAATTGTGGGAATTCCACACGCCAAGGTTTCCATTGCCATTAGATTTGTACCTCCTTCGCATCTGCTGGCAAAAACGGCCGCATCGGCCTGTTTCATCAAGCCGGGTAGCTGTGCATTTGCCGTGATCGAGGGAATCATTAGATTGCGGGCCGGAATTCCCTGGTCAAGTAGCCAGTGAAAAATAGCGTGGGGATCACCATTCTTTGGGCTGCCCTGAACAGCTTCGCAGAGGCTGATGGTGTCAATGCCCACATTCCCGATATTGGCCCAGCATCCAATTAAAATGGCATCTGGAATGGTTTTAAGCAGCCTGCGGAATGCTTCAATCACTAGATCTTGACCTTTACGTGCCTCAAGCTTTCCACCTGCAAAGATCACAAAGGGCCTATTGATTAACCTCGGAGTAGCAACCGGGTGGAAATTACAGGGATCTATACCTTGGTGAATCATTATGCTACGGCTGAAGCCGCTTTTTTCCAGCATTCTTTGATTCCAGTTGGATCCCGTGATCACCAAATCAAACCGATCTAGGCCATCTAGAAAATTCTGATCGAGGGCGGTCCGTTCTACGAAGGCCACTCCCACTTTTCTTTTACCACATAGGCGCTGAGGAGGTACAAGGTTTCCAATTGGCTCCAGCACTAGTTCGCAGTTTGTTTCAACAAGGTTGCTGGGATTTGTAATGAGGTATTCAATCAGTTTTGCACTAAATGCCTCAATCTCATCTAGTCGGTTTAGCCAGGCTACGTTGCAGTGGGGACTACGGTCGGCCCTGCTCGTGAGTACAGGTCTTGCCCTTTCGCTGGCCAACAGTTCCTGGGCTAGTTGGATGCCATAGCTCCCCCAGCCGGTATAGGGAGTTAGGGGCCAATCAATAAGTAGCTTGGGCTTTAGCATCTTTTAAATTGCTCTGGCTGAGCGTAATAATCCCATGAAGTTTCTACCGGCATGCTCCACCGTTAGAAACCTGCCATTATTTAGACTGGGTTTCATGATCTGAAAGGTTTTCATTGGGGCGAGAGTGGCTGCACTTTCTAGTGGACTATGAAAACTTTCATCCTCTTCTGACCAGTGGGGTGCTTTAAAGTACATTTGTGCTTGAGCATTGTTGAGGAAAAAGCAGCCCGAGTGGGTGTTTAGGGGTTGGCCAAAGCATATGGGTTCACCAAGGTGCTCCATGCACAACTTTAAATCCATTGAATCTCTGTATTTTTCAGACGCTGCTGGATTATAATCTCCATCTATGTAGAAACGCCTTAAGTTTGCCAGGTCCTGACTGGTTTCGATTCGATTTGGTTGCAATAGATAATTATTGCCAAAGCACCGATTGAATTGGCGCAATTTAAGGAAGAAATCGGCGTCAGTGATTATGATGTCGTCTTCTAAATAGCCGCTGTAGTCATAGTCCTTGTGAAATTCTTCTAGTACATGGTGGCATTCGAATCCCAGGTGTTTCGGTGTTTTGGGTTGGCACAGCCGTGCCGTGAATGCCCCGGCCTCTTGCAGATCATTGAGTTCGTGGAGCAAGTTTGCCTCGGCTACTACGCAGATCGTAATTTTCAGATCCGTGGTGCCATCCGTAACTGGATCCACGCACCGTTGAAGATGATTCAGGCTACCGCTGGGTCCGCCAAACAGCCGGTGTAACTGTAATATCACCCGGCGTAGAGCCGTAAGCCGTGGCAGCGGATTGGCACTGAGCGATCCATGCTGCCCGCCGCCATCGGCGTTGTAATAGTGGGCAATTGCCAGGTGCAGCCGCAAGGTTTGATCTCCTCTCAAACTCAATCTACCGATTCACTTGCCCCTAAACTGACCACATCCACGGTTTTTTCTTGTCAAAAGGCTTTCCCCAACTGCGTTTTACCAATTGCGACCTCATCAGCTACGGCGCCTGTGGGTCCGTGTACGCATTAGCCCTTTTACGGTTCCCATTCTGCTCTTGGCAGGCTGGGGTTTCGTTGTCTGGGCACTTTCCCGTGTTGCTGATCCATGGATTGTGGCCTTGATGGCCATGCCACTCGCTTTTGCCGCAATCTTGGCTCTGCTGTGTTTATGGGCCTATAGGCGAGACTTCTATGCTTAAAGTCCCTAAGCCAACAGGCCCTTCCGATCCCATTCAATTTCCTGCTGCCTTGCTTTTGCCAGGTGATGCATTTGATACGGATCAGTTTCAGGTGCTCGGGAGGCGTGTGGCTGGCCGTTCCATGGCCCAGGGAATCACCCGCTATCTGGCTTCAAATGAGGAGCTCACCATCTTGGTGTCCTCCCACGACGAGGCAATTCGTTTGCGCTCTTTGATCGAGCCTGTTCTGCCATGCGGGGCTCGTTTACGTCTGGTGACAGGTTTTCATCGCGAATCCTTCCAGGCGGTTGGAGCCCTACACGTTCCCGATCCTGGCTTGGCCAAGTGGGAGCTGCTGCGTTCTGGCCAACCTGCCAATGCTTTTTCGATCACTGGGGTAATTCACACTCTTTGTTCCGAATCTGTTTTTAATTCCGTGGCTGAACTGGAGAGTGCGCCGCTTCAGCCATGGGATGCCCTGGTATGCACCTCCCAGGCAGGCCGGGTGGTTGTTCAACGCTTGCTGGATCATCGCCATCAAGCCCTTGAGCGCCGGTTCGGCACCGCCCTGCCCAGGCCTCCGGGCCCCCAGCTGCCCTTGATTCCGCTAGCTGTAGAGGATCCACTTGCGTCCCTTGCTGCGGCCACCGTGGATCGTAGGCAGCTTCGCCACCAGGCTCGTATTCGGCTCGAGATCCCCCCCCAGGCCCTTGTGGTGCTTTTTCTGGGGCGGCTTAGTTTTCACAGCAAGGCCCACCCATTGCCCCTCTACAGGGCAATGGCGCGGTTGCAGCGGCGACTCCCCGATCAGCAGTTAATTCTGCTGGAGTGCGGCCATCTATTCAATAGTTCTGTGGCCGATGCCTATGACCAGTTGCAACAGCAGTTCCCCCAGCTGCATCTGCGCCGTATTGGTGGTTTGAAACCCGCCTCAGATCTTGAAAAGAGCCTTGCCCTGGCTGCCGCTGATCTTTTTGTTTCCCCCGCTGACAACCTTCAGGAGACCTTCGGCCTCTCGGTAATTGAGGCAATGGCAGCCTCACTCCCCACCATTGTCAGCGATTGGGACGGCTACAAAGATCTTGTGGACGATGGGGTGACTGGCCTGCGCATCCCCGTACATACAGCCTTCTCGGCCCCAGATCGGTTGGATCCATTGGATCGTTCCTATCGGCTGGGATTGATTGACTACGACAACATGATCGGCGTGCTCAGTTTGGCGGCAGTCGTTGATGAGCTGGCCCTGGAGCAGGCGCTCGCCCAACTGGCTTCCGATCCAGCCCTGCGCCAGAGCATGGGCGAACAGGCCAGGGCCCGATGGCAGCGCCACTTCTGCTGGGAAGTGGTGCAACAAAGCTACAGACAGCTCTGGCTAGAGCTGGCTGCGCTCCGACAGCAAGCTGGAGTGCTTCAACCCGAGCCCCCCGCCCATCCGCCGATGGGGGCCCTGTTTGCTGGTTACGGCACCAAGTCCTTTACGGCAAAAGAGGTGATCGCAAGGGATGGTCATACACCTGCCGACTTCTTAGATCAACCGATGACCCAACTTTTTAGCCATGTGATCTGCGGTGCGGCCCACCAGTCCCTGATAAAACACCTCACCAGCCAGCGCCGGCTCAGCTGTGCCGACCTTACCCGTATGGGTGTGCCTGCGAGCCGCCATGGCGCGATCCTGGCAATGCTTGTGAAGCTAGCCATCGCAGAGCCATTGGAGCAACGGCAGTGATGAGTACTGATCCATCTTCAATAGGTCGCTTCTTTTTTGTCTGCTATCCAGATAGCAACCATCCAATCGGTGGTGTCAAGCAGATCTATCGCCAGGTGGATCTGCTCCACCAGGCCGGAGTTTCTGCATGGGTTCTACATGAAAATAAGGGCTTTTGTGCCGATTGGTTTGAAAGCAAGGCACCGGTGATTGATTTTGAATCGTTTCTCGCCTTGTCCCCAGATCCGGCAACTGATTGCCTGGTATTGCCAGAAACCTGGGTTGCCAATATTCCTGGATATCTTCCAGGTATTCCCAAAATTATTTTCAATCAGAATGCTTATTATACCTTTGGTCTCGATAGCAATATCACGTCAGATATAATATCTCTTTATCGACATCCTGATGTGCGTGGTGTGGTGACAGTGTCGGAGGACAATCGTCGCTTTTTGATTGAAGGCTGTGGTCTTGATGCCAATCGCGTCCAAGTAGTTTTGAACGGAATTGATGGGAAACTTTTTTTCCCGCCAGAGCGCAAAATTCGCAAAATTCTCTATTTGAGTCGTAAACAGCTTCAGCATGCGCGCATCGTGCGGGCCATGGCGGAATGCCGCCCTTTTTTCAATCGATATCCTTTCGTGGAAGTTGGACGCCTCACCCATTCCGAAATTGCCGCAGAGCTCCGAGAGGCTCTGGTATTTCTCAGTTGCGGTCATCCGGAGGGTTTCGGTTTGCCCTTGGCCGAGGCCATCGCCTGTGGCTGTTTGGTGGTGGGTTACCACGGCTTGTCTGGTCGCGATTTTTGTCATCCCGCCCTTCGGGAGGTACCCTTCGGTGATCTACTTACATTTGTGGACACTCTAGAAAACACCATCCGCGGATTTGAAGCCGATCCCGCGGCCACCACCCAGTTACTGGTGGACCATGCCGTTCATCTGCGGGAGCGCTATTCCTTGGATCATGAGCGCCTGCGTTGTTTGGCCGTATGGCCCACAATTTTCAATCAGGCAAATGTAGTCGCTGGCTGAGATCCTTCAAGGGCTCTCGCCAAGAGTTGAACTGACGTTGCCGATAAGTAGTCACCAACGCGCCATAGAGGCCCCCATCGAGCAGGTCGTACCAGCGCTCATCTGGCCATAAGGGCAACAGCAGCTGTACTGGCCGTGCGCACAGTACGGCAAGGTGGCCCAAGGAGGTGTCCACCGTTGCAATCGCCGCCGCCCCCCGCATTAATTGGCGTGTATCTTCCAGGCTATTAATGCGATTTCGGGCCAGATCTACCCAGCTATGCAGCTCTCGGATCCGTTGGGATTCCGCAAAAGAGTAGTCACTGATGTCAATCAGCCGTAGGCCCTTTTTTGATGCGGCTGGTTGCCAGAGTTCCAGCAGGTCTAGGATGGTGTCAAAGGAAAGTGAGCGGCTGAAGGAACTGAGTGGGTTTGTAGGGTCTGGTTTGCTCCGCCAGCAGACCAATAATTTGCCCTGGCTTGCAGGCTCTGCGATGTCAATGACCAGCGGTTGCTGGATTATTTCGCTTATTCCAGATCGGCCAAGCCAGTAGCGAAACCATGGTGCTGTGATCCTCCAGAGTTGTCCAGGATTATTTTCATTATGTATCTGCAGCCCCTGATTTTGTAGTAGCAATTGTTTCACTACCCCAGAATGTTCTCCCAGGGGCCGCACTGCAATTATTTCTTTGGAGGGCATTTGACTTTGAATGCTAAGTAGCAGAGCCGCATTTTCTAATTGATCTCCGATGCCACCCACTAGGTCCACTACGATTTGTTGCTTAGTCTTCAGACGTTTTGAGATCGTTTCAGCGAGAGGTTCCTCTCGGCTAGGCTCTAGCAGCGCACTCCAGGGGTTGGGGATCCGTCGATAGCGTCGAATTCGATAATCTGATTGCCTCCCTATAACATCTGCATATCCGTTAACCCGATCGAGCCAATCGGAACAGCCTTGGTAATCTCCTAGATAGCTGAGGATTGAGATGTTGGCGAGCTGTTCATCACGCCCCTTGCTGGCCGCTATGGCTTTGTGTTGCAAGTCTCTTGCGAGTTCTAGATCCTCGCCATAGAGCCACCACTTCGGTCCCTTCATAAGCCTAATAAACCAGCATGTTGACGATTTTCAAAAGGTCACCCCACTAAATGTTAAGTCTTTTGCACCAAGTTGGATATCGGTTGCAGAGGAAGAATTAAGTTCTGCCAATGTTCGGAAGGTTTGATCCAACACCTTTGCGGATTGCGCACTGTTAAAACGTGAACGTGCGTGTCGGATGCCATTCTGAGATAAAACACTGAGCTTTTGACGGTTGCCGTGACACCACTGCAGAGCAGCTGATACTGATTCGCCGCTGCCGGGTTCACATAGCAATCCGTCAACTCCATGGGTTATCACCTCAAAGGCTCCGCCAGCTCCAGTGCTGATTGGCACTACTCCTTGGGCCATGGCTTCTGCCACCACCATCCCAAATGCTTCAGGATGCAGCGAGGGGAATACAAGTACATCCAGTTGTTGATAAAAGCTTGTGATTGCCTGATCCTCCAGAAATCCGTGCCAGTGCAGATTCCGATCGATTCCCTGTTGACGCGCATAGGTTTGCAACTGTTCAAGGTAATCCGGAGAAAATGGTTTTCCTGCCAGATTCAGCTGATACGGAACGTGCCGTTGTTTGAGTATTACGCACGCTTCTAGCAGGTTATGCACACCTTTGGAGTGCATTAATAACCCGCTATAGCCGATTTGCAGCATTGGGCTTTGTCGCTTTGGAATCGGTGCCTCTGCTGTCATGGCTGAGGTCAGCGGCGGATGCACGATCGGATGGTTGTCCACTGGAAAACCCTGAGCTATTAGTAATCTCTTTACCTCCCTAGAGGCGAAAGCTAGTCGGTAGGTGTTTGCTTGGGGGTAGTCCTGCGGCCCGTAGGGCGCAGCCATAAAGCCCACGTGTTGGATCGTGGGGATTCGGCGTTTGCCGAGCTGCTTGTGCAGATCAGTTCCAAGTAAATCCAGATTTCCCACCAGGCATGCCTGGGGATTGATCATGTCGAGTAGCTGGTTCAACCGTTGCTGATTGCGGTGTTGGCGACGTTGCTCTTCAGTGGTATCGGCCAGGCGCGAGATGCCATTTTCATAGCTGCCCAGTAGCTCCAGTGTGCGACTCACCTTGGGATCCTGGCCGCAGGGTCCAAGATAGGATTGATCTGAGCTCAGTACGTGGGAGTCGTAGCCGAGCCCCACAAGTCCCTCAACTAATCGCTGGATACACAGCCCAAATCCTCCTAAGTTCTGGGGTGGATAGAGGTTGGTTAGGGTCAGCAAGCGCATGATGCACAGAAGTAAGGGCCACCAGCAGGGTGGTCGAAGTTGATTTGAGCTTTGTGACTTAACTTTTGATAAGTTTAGCCCATGCCGGGTTTAGGGCATACTGGTATTGGTCAATCCATTTCAGCTTTTTAGTATTTGGGTTACATGTTTAACAGTTTGCGCCAAAAATTAAGTCAACGCTTTAGAGGGCCTTGGGGCCGGCATGGGAGGCTTTGGCCTGTTTCTACTGGAAGTTTTGATAGCCTTGCGATTCCTCCAGAGCGATGGCCTCAATGGGTTGAGGAATGGCAAGGAAGCCATCAGAATTTAGCTAATAATGCTGTGGGTCTTGAGCTAGACGGCTGTTGTACGCTTGTTTCGATATGTGGTGCAAACTTTAATGATTGGGTTGTCCATCTCTGGTTAGATCGTGTGCCTTTTAATATGATCCCCGCTATGGGTGCGGTTTGGACTTTTGAGGCTACCAACCATCTGCAGTTGATTCCTTCCCCATATAGCCCTAACCAGGCCGACTACCTGCAGCGCCGCTTCTGCGTAAATTTAGAGTTGCCCGAGCCAGATGCTGCTCGCAATTGGTTGCTCCACCTTGAATGTCAGGATGGCATTTGGGATCCTCACCCCGGTCGCGCGGCGCTTCTTCAGGTTCTTGGATTCCCTTGTTATTGGCTACCTTCTCAGGCAAAGTCAAATGGGTGGCTTGCACCTACCAAAAGATGCTTTGATCTCTCTGCAGCAAACCTTGGGCTGCCAAATCCCCTTCCCTGCTTTGGGCTTTGCCTTGGCTGTGGCGATGCTTTTTGGGAGCATGGCTTAGCTGCATGGGAGGCCGAGATTCCTGAACAGGTGCTTGTCTATTTACCCGAGTTGCCAAGGCTTGGGGCTGATCCTAATGAGGCAAGGGCACTTGCTGCCTGGCTGCAGCAGGCTGCTTCCTTGGCGGAACATACTGTGCTACTGACTCAGGATGGTTTTTGTGCTGAAAACGCGCTGGCATGTCTAGGCCAAGGCCAGCTACGGTATTTTGCTGCGCCTATCTCCCCCGTCGAGCTGGTGGCGGAATTAGTAGGCCAGCCCTTGGCAATGGCCTTTGACCCTTTTCCCCCGCCCCTGGATACTCTTTGGTTCCATGATTCCCATGGCGTGGCCGCGGCTTCTGTGGTGGTAAGCTCTTTTAATTATTCTAATTATATACTTGGGGCTCTTGACAGCGTACGCCATCAAAGTCTTGAAGCGTTGGAATTAATAGTAGTTGATGATGATTCGACTGATGGCAGTGTAGATCGGGTATTGTCTTGGTTGGAGCTTTATGGACAGCGCTTTGTCCGGGCAGTTTTTTTACGCCATGCGACTAATTCTGGTCTAGCCGCTGCCCGTAACACCGCTTTTAGCAACAGCAAGGCCCCTTGGTGTTTTGTTTTAGATGCGGATAATACCCTTATGCCTCAGGCAGTGGCCGCTTGTTTGGAGGTGGCTCAGGCAGCGCCACAATTTGCCGCCGTCGTTCATCCCCATGTGGAGATTATTGGCAGCCGTAGCAATGACCCGGGCTCATCCGCGCTGATTACTAAACTGGCTTGGCAGCGAGATTCCTTTCTTGGCGGAAACATCATTGATGCCATGGCAATGATACGCAAGGAGGCTTGGCAGGAAGTTGGTGGCTACACCCATATAGACGGTGGTTGGGAGGACTTTGACTTTTGGTGTAAATTGATCGGTGCTGGCTTTCATGGAGTGCTATGCCCTCGTGTTTTGGCCAGGTATCACGCTCATTTAGGCTCCATGACAGCCAAAGCCACATCACACCAGTGGCGTCCCCTCAGTCGTTGTTTGCAGAGGCGCCATCCATGGCTGCAGTTGCCCTTTGCCAGCTGAACTGAGCCCTACAATTGGCGGCACAGTATTTTGCCCTTAATGCTTGAGCGCTACGACGGTCGAGAGCTTGGTCCGGAGCCCCATATCGTGCTGCTCGGCTCCAGCAAGGTAGGTAATTTTGTGGTTACGGTCCCTTTGTTGCAGGCGCTGCGCCAGCGTTTCCCGCAAGCTCAAATTGATTTTTGGGGCAGTGAATCCACAGCTGACTTTGAAAATGCTCTTGAGCCAATCAATTGGCGAATCTCGTGGGATAGCCCTGATCACGGGCATTTTCAGCACTTAGCAGAAAGTGCCCATATCCGCTCGAAGGAAGCTGGACCCGTAGAACTTTTGATCAATTGTGATGGCTTTAACCCACTTACCCAGGTGCTTGCTTCCTGGCTACGCCCGAAATTTGTTGCTGGCGCCAGTCTTGGGGCCAATGGGCGAGCAGCTTTGCCATGGGGTGAGCATCCCTATCAGCGGTTTCTAGAGGATCCCGATTGGGATTCTCCAGATTTCCTCACGCGCTATGGGGACCTTTTCAGTACGAATTCCATCGGTGAGCTGCTTTGTCGTTTGGCCTTCTTGGAACCACCAGCAAATCCGATCCGTTTGCCTTCCCGTGATCCCAGCTTTGCAGTACCGGATCTATTGATCCATGCAACTACTACCCGGGCTGCCAAAATTTGGCCAGTGGCTGGATGGTTGGAGGTACTGCGCTGGTGCGAGCTGAAAGGGTTTTCAGTGGGGCTAGTGGGAAGTCCCCCTAGGCGTCAGCAGGAGGAGTATCACGCCGGCGGTCTTGAGGATGAACTGCTGGCCTGTTCCCAGTTGATTGACCTACGTGGCCGCACGAGCTTGATCGAGCTGGCTGGTGCTTGCCGCAGGGCCCGAGCAGTTGTGAGCGTAGATGCCGGGCCTCTCCACATTGCGGCTGCAGTTGGTACCCCTACCCTCGCAGTTGTCGGAAATGATGCCAATGGCTTGGGGGCAAGTCCAATCAGACTTTGGTTGCCCCGTTTGCCCAATTGTCAGCGCACTGTAGCCAACGTCAGTTGCGACGGCTGCGATGCCTTACGTTTTCGCAACGATGAATGTGTAAAGGACAATCATGAATGTATGGAATCTGTAGGGCCTCATCAGGTAGTTGATTGGTTGGAAAAGATCCTTGATTGAGTTGCCTTACAGGTTTTTTCAGCTGTTGAGGGAATCTCCGCCGGGTTTTGGGGGCGTTGAGCGGGTGGCTCACTGCCTTGCCATTGCCACTGGCGATTGTTCCAGAGCCATTTCCTTACTCCCCCCCCTCTCCTCTCAAGGTGCAGTAGCCGATCCCCTAAAAGTCTCGTATCGGCGCACCCTACTTCCCTCCATTTCTTTGGGGCGTTTGCTTTTGCCTCTGCCCAGTAATGCCCTGCTCCAGCTTTTAGTTGGAAGGGAGCCCCTGCTGGTCCATTTGCCCTGCCCGACTGTCCTGCTTTTGGTGCTTCTGGCCCGTCTGTTGCGCCCCCGCCGTCAAATTCATATCTATTGGCATGCCTTTATTGAGCCTAGGCCTGCCATAACTGGTTGGTTGGAGGCTGTTTATCAGGCCTTGGCATTGGTCCTGCTCAGATTTTTTTCGGTGGTCACAACTTCCCCTCCCCTTAGGCACCAGCTCGTCCAATCTGGTCTAGTACCCGCCCAAGTGGCCTGCCTCCCCTGCTCCCTTCCACCCTCCACTGAGGCCGCCTGTAGCCGGATCCACCAATGCCGTCTCGAGCAGCAAAAGCCAGAGGCCTTCGGTCGGCTCATATTTATTGGTCGGCTCGATAGTTACAAGCGCATCGATTGGCTTTTGCATGCCATGGCCCTAGCTCCCGCTGCAGGGAGCCTAGATATTGTTGGAGATGGTCCCCTTCGGAGCCGTTTTGAGGGGATTGCCCGTAACCTTGGTCTTAGCCATAGGGTTTTTTTCCATGGCCGCTTGGCTGAGCATTCCAAGCTGAATTTGCTGGCCGCCGCAGATTTGTTGGTCCTGCCCGCAGATCGTTGTAATGAAGCCTTTGGCATCGTCCAGCTCGAGGCCATGGCCAGTGGTATCCCCTGCCTGGCTTTCGATTTGCCGCGCTCCGGCATGTATTGGGTCAGCAATGTGCCCGCTCTAGATTGGAGCGGCAAGCCCGGCGATCTTGCCTCTACTATCCAGCATCTCCTCAGCGATGGGCGCCGTTATGGCCTGGCTTGCAAGCAGGCTCGCTGGCGTTACGAGCAGCATTTTTCCAACCCGATCTGGCTGCGCCACCACTCAGAGCTGTTCAGGATCGCTGGCTAAACCAGTAGTTATGTGCCACACACTGGTCCCATGACCAGCCTGCCTCTGCTGCTCAATCTGCTGCCCTACCGGCCCGAACCCACCGGCCTCAGCCGCTATGTGGAGCGACTGTTAGCGGCCTGGCCCGGCGAATCCCTGCCCTGGCAGCTGCGGCTGGCACCCCCAGGCCATGGCCAGCTCAGCCAGAGCCCCCATTTGCCGACAAAGCCCTGCACTGGCCCCATGGGCTTGCTCCAGCGCTATGCCCTGGCCCAGCACGCCCTACCCCTGCGCCGGTTGCTTGCGGACCACTGGCCCGATCGCATTTACAGCCCCTACAGCGAATGGCTCTGGGCCCTGCCCCAGGTGCCCCAGCTGATCACCTGCCACGACCTCACGCCCCTCCACTTCCCCAGCAGTTGCAGGGCCCATTGGCGTAGCCGGCTGCTGCTGCCAGCCCACTTTGAACGGGCTGCCCTGGTGGTGGCCATTAGCCAAAGCGTGGCCAACCAACTGGTGCAAACCGGCCTGCCCGCTCGCCGCATTGCCGTGGTGCCCAATGGCGTGGAGCCCGTGGCCGATCCGATCCAGGCCCCCGCCAGCCACGATTGCGTCGTGCTGGCCCGCCATGCCCGCAATAAAAATCTGGCCCTTGCCCTGAACGGTTTTGCGGCCCTGCTCAAGCGCAACCCCGATTGGCCCGGTCGGTTGCTGGTGGTGGGTGCCACGGATCGCTGCACATCTGCCCTGTTCAGGCAGCAGCGGCAGCTTGGCCTGGGCGAGAGGGTGCGCTGGATATCTCCACTGGCACCCGGGCCCCTTGAAACCCTGCTGCGCCAAGCTTTTTGCCTTGTTTCCCCCAGCCTGATGGAGGGTTTTGATTACCCCCTGCTCGAGGCCCAGGCCCTGGGCCTGCCCACCCTGGCCAGCCGCATTCCCGTGCATCAGGAGCTGCATCAAGATGCGGCATTGCTGTTTGAGCTCCATGATCGCGGCGATACAATGGCTCATCAGTTGCAGCGGCTCGACCGCGATCCTGCCCTTTGGCGACAGCTTTCTCAGGCGGGTCTTCTCAACGCCGCGGCCCACACCAGTCAGCGCCAAGCCAGAGAGATCAACTCCCTTCTCCGGGATCCATTGCCCTGAGCCCCCTGTTGCACTTGCCCGTGTTGCGGCTTGAGTGCATTGGTCTGCAAATTCCCGTATTCAGCTCCGAAACCCGCAGTCTTAAATCAGCCCTGCTGCGCTCAGTCACCGGAGGTCAGTTGCGCCGTCAGGGTGGCGGTGCGGTGATCACTGCACTGCACAATGTGAATTGTCAGATTCATGAAGGTGAACGCATTGCCCTGATTGGTCATAATGGAGCAGGTAAATCCACTTTTCTAAAGCTGATCTCGGGCATCTATATGCCGAGTTGTGGAAGATTTGAGCAACGCATTCGGGTTTTCCCGATGATTCATAAGAGCTTCATCACCAGCGGTGAACTCAGCGGCCTGCAGGCCGTAAAGGCCCACTATTTGATGGTCAATGGTTATCTTAAAGGTTTTGAGAGTTATTGCCAGGGTGTGGTGGAATTTTCCGGATTGGGTGATTTCATTCATTTACCAGTCAAGGCCTATAGCCAGGGCATGGCATCCCGTTTGCTTTTTTCGATGCTCACTGCCTGTACCCATGAATGCCTGGCTATAGATGAGGGTTTTGGCGCCGGAGATTCCAGCTTCTATGAGCAGGCCCAGCAGCGCCTTCAGGCTTTCATTGAATCTGCGGGCACCTTGATTTTGGCCTCCCATTCAGAGGCCCTGCTCAGGCAGTTTTGCGTGCGTGGATTGGTATTTGAGCAGGGTTCGATTGTCTTTGATGGCCAGCTTGAGGATGCCCTGGAGCACTACCATCGGCCCAAGCCATGAGAGTGCTCCAAACCCTCTCAGACGGCTGGGCGCTGCGTCGGGTTTGGCTTTTTACGGCCACTTCTCGCACTAAGGCCCGATTCGCCCGCACCCTGCTGGGTAGTTTTTGGCTAGGTCTCTCCAATCTGCTGTCCATTGCCGTACTTGCGCTGGTATACGGCACTGTTTTCAAGGTCCAAGATTTCAACCGCTACGTGGTGTATCTCGGCCTTGGCGTAGTGATCTGGAATAGCTTGGCTGCGGCAATTAGCGCTGCTCCAAATCTGTTTGAACTTAATGCCGCCCACTTGCACAACAATAATCTCAATCCAATTTTCTATACCCTTGAGGAATGGGCTTTCCAGGTTCAAACATTTGCCCAGTCGTTTGCCTTGGTCTTGTTAGGTCTTTCTTTTTTTAAAATTAATCTTATTCCTAATTTGCTGCTTGTGGGCTGGCTGCCCTTGATTAATTTGTTGCTGTTTTTGTATTGGTTTCCGGTATTTTTGTGCCTTGTGGGAGCGCGATACAGGGATTTGTATCAGCTTGTTCCAATCGTTTTGCAATTAGTATTTCTTCTTTCCCCCATCCTGTATGAGCAGAAAACTCTTGGCTCCCTTGCCTGGACTGCCGATTTAAATTTGCTCTATCAAGTGCTAAATCCCATGCGCCGCTGTTTGATTGAGGGCTCATCGCCAGGCTGGATTGATCTGCTCCTGCTTCTAATAAATTTTGTTGGTATTTACTTTGCCATCTCACTGCTTAATCGGGAGCGGCGCCATCTGCCTTTTTTAATCTAAATTTGCTTACCCTTGGCTAAATTCTGACTTGCTCCTCAATTGCTTAGTAGTTCAGGCTTAACCTGCTCGCAGATTTTCCGTCGGAAGTCTTCTAAGATTGCTGCAGAAATGGTGTCGTAGCGGCTAAGTCGCCTTTGCCTTTCCGCCTGGGGATCGCCGATCCTTGCCATTTCTGCCATTGCGATTTGTCCCATAGCTTGGGCCCAGGTTGTTGGATTGAGGGTGTCGCACAGCCAAATCAGCTCCCTGAAATCTTGGCTGGCTTGGATTTCCTGGTGGGCCACAGAAGGGCTGGCGATGACCGGTGCACCGATGCAGGCGCCATCAAGCACTGGGATTCCGAAGCCCTCCACCAAAGAAGGGCTAATAATCGCCATGGCATGTAAAAATAAATTTGTTTTTGTGGTTTCGTCGATATAGCCGGTTAGCAGTACAGATTTATCGGCCTGCCTTTCGACCTCCCTGCTATAGGAGTCTTCTTTAAGCATTCCAGTCACGCAGAGCCGGATTCCATATTCAGCTAGCCCTGAGATGCGGAACGCCTTAATCGCAAATAAGAGATTTTTCCTGGGTTCCACTGAGGAATTAAATAGAAGATAGCGAAATGGAACCAAGCTACCATGGCGTTTTTCTGATCGCAGCGATGGTCGCAATACTTTTTGCTCTAGCAGCCCTCGGTGCTCCTTAGCAGGCAATTTCAGCGATGGGGGCTGCAGAATCACCACGCCCCCAGCATCATTGGCGGATCCATAGGCCTGTTCAAATTTCTTGCGGGTTGCCTCTGATACATATAACTTTCTGGCCGTCAGACAGCTGTTAAGCCTCTGGCCAAAATGTGCCACGTGGTCAAGGTGGCGCACATATTCGAGAGGAATCAAATCATGCACTGTTTGCACAAAGCAACCCTTACCCTCAACTCTGATGTTGATCGGACAGGTGGTGATTAGCCCATCAAATTCATTGCCCAACTTGATTGGTAGGGATGATGGGCGGCAAGCTAGTGCTCTCCGTGAGGCATTCAAATAGAGATGCCGGGAACAGAGGATGCCATCGAGGTTTTCGAAATAGCTCAGCCGCTCCTGGCGGAAATAGGGGCTGTCGAATTGCTCCAATAAATTTACCTTCACCATTGCGTCAGTGGCATAATTGCGGTACGCCAGCCAATCCAAGATCTCCAAGAGTCTCAGCCATTTTTTGTGCAGCCTTGCCAAGGCCTGCCACTTGCTGAGCTTTGTTTCCCAATAGGGGCTGTGCAGCCAATTGTGGCCCTCCATTAAGCCCTCCATTACTCGAGCTGCATAGATCAGGTCGCAGGCCCGCTTGGGCAGATTTTTGTAGACAGATTTCTCAAGCCTTGGCTCAAAGTCCGTGAGCAGCCAGATCTCAGCGCCCGAATCCTTTAGGGCCTTGAGCATGGCCTTGCTGAAAACTGCAATGCCCCGATGCTCCCTCTGCTGTAGATCCAGATCTGTCACCAGCAGCCTCAAACCCTTAAGGGGCTGGCCCATCGGCGCCGGATCTGCAGAATGGGAGTTCTCGTGCTGAACTTTCTCCGGCACAGCAAGCAGAAACTTGTTTGATCACACCCTACTTGTTGTCCTTTCCCCTGACGGTTGACCCAGGGGCGGGCCGTAGGGCATGCTCGTCTTGTCGGCATGTTCGCCGACCAGCGCTGCAGCCCGGGATACTCCGGATCCTTGCAACGTTTGCGGATGTAGCTCAGTGGTAGAGCATCTCCTTGCCAAGGAGAGGGTCGAGAGTTCGAATCTCTTCATCCGCTTTCAAAAACCTCCAGCGGCTGGCGCAGGCTCTGGTGTCAGCTGTGATGCTTGCCCTCAGTAGGCTGGCTACAGCGCATATCTGGCCAATTCCATGCTCAAGCTCCTGCTGGGTGATCCCAATGCCCGCAAGCTGAAGCGTTACCAGCCCCTGGTTTCCGATATCAACCTGCTGGAAGAGGAGATCGCCCCCCTTTCAGACGACGAACTGAGGGGCCTCACCGTTGAGTTTCGAGGCAAGCTCGCCGCCCTGCAGCTGGATTGCCAAAACCGGGGTCTGGGCACTGAGGCCACCCTCGAGCGGGAGCGCAAGGTGCTCGATGAGCTGCTGCCCCAGGCCTTTGCCGTGGTGCGGGAAGCCGGCAAGCGGGTGCTGGCCATGCGCCACTTCGATGTGCAGCTGATCGGCGGCATGGTGCTGCACGAGGGCCAGATCGCCGAGATGAAAACCGGCGAAGGCAAAACCCTTGTAGCCACCCTGCCGGCCTATCTCAACGCCCTCTCGGGCCGGGGTGTGCACGTGGTGACGGTCAACGACTACCTGGCCCGCCGCGACGCCGAGTGGATGGGCCAGGTGCATCGCTTCCTGGGCCTTTCGGTGGGTCTGATCCAACAGGACATGGACCCCGCCACCCGGCGGACCAACTACAACTGCGACATCACCTACGCCACTAACTCGGAGCTGGGCTTCGATTACCTGCGCGACAACATGGCGAGCGACATCGCCGAGGTGGTGCAGCGCCAGCCCAACTACTGCGTCATCGACGAAGTCGACTCGATCCTGATCGATGAGGCCCGCACCCCCCTGATCATTTCCGGCCAAATCGAGCGGCCCCAGGAGAAATACCAAAAGGCGGCGGAGGTGGCGGCGGCCCTGCAGCGCTCTGAGGAGATGGGCAAGGACGGCATTGACCCTGAAGGCGACTACGAGGTGGATGAAAAGCAGCGCAGCTGCACCCTCACCGATGAGGGCTACGCCAAGGCCGAGCAGCTGATTGGCGTTTCTGACCTGTTTGATCCCGCCGACCCCTGGGCCCACTTCATCACCAATGCCCTCAAGGCCAAGGAGCTTTTCGTTAAGGACGTCAATTACATCGTGCGCGTTAGCGATGCGGTGATCGTCGATGAATTCACCGGGCGGGTGATGCCCGGGCGCCGCTGGAGTGATGGCCAGCACCAGGCGATCGAGGCCAAGGAGAGTCTGCCGATCCAGCCCGAAACCCAGACGCTCGCCTCGATCACCTACCAAAACTTCTTCCTGCTCTATCCGCGCCTGGCCGGCATGACCGGCACCGCCAAAACCGAGGAGGTGGAATTCGAGAAGACCTACAAGCTCGAGGTCACGATCGTGCCCACCAACCGGCTGCGCTCCCGCGCCGATTGGACCGATCAGGTCTATAAAACCGAGCCCGCTAAGTGGCAGGCGGTGGCCAATGAAACCGCCGCCATCCACAAAGATGGCCGGCCCGTCCTGGTCGGTACCACCAGCGTTGAGAAAAGCGAGCTGCTCTCGGCCCTGCTGGCGGAGCAGGAAATCCCCCACAACCTGCTTAATGCCAAGCCGGAAAACGTGGAGCGGGAGGCCGAAATCATTGCCCAGGCCGGCCGCTCCGGTGCCGTGACCATCGCCACCAACATGGCTGGCCGGGGCACCGACATCATTCTCGGCGGCAACAGCGACTACATGGCCCGCCTCAAGGTGCGCGAGCAGTTGCTGCCCCAGCTGGTGC
>NZ_JAGQBV010000024.1:0-32543 GCF_024345815.1 Cyanobium sp. HWJ4-Hawea
ACCAAGCCACCGCTAATGGCCAGGAACACCAGGGTCTGCAGCATTAGCAGCAAGATCCCTACGGCGGAGCCAGTAACGATCTGCACCCTGGCCTTGATCAGCAGGGTCAACAGCAGCAGCACGGAGGCCTTAAGGGAAAGCACCTTGGCCGTGGTGAACGGAAAAAACGGATTTAAAAACACAAACAAACCCTCACTTTCACCCATGCTGGCGCATTGATCGGGCAGCGGCGGCTCGCCACCGGATTAAGTGCACCACCTGCCGGTAATGGCGCTGGGGCAAAGCCGTGATCAGGGGCTTGAGGGTCCCTGGCTGCAAGAACATCCACCCTGCCTACAGTTCACTAGAGATTCTCGCCAGGCATTGCAATGGCTGAAAGCACCCAACAGTTGCTCAGTTGCATCCGCGAGCACAGTTCGCAGATGCGAGAGCTGTTCGGTGTGCGCCGGCTGCGGCTGTTTGGCTCGTGGGCGCGTGGTTCCGCTGGGCCGGAGAGTGATGTGGACGTGCTGGTGGAATTCGAGGTAGTTGCCAGCGCCAAATGCTTTTTTGGCTTGCAGTTTTTTCTGGAAGACCTCCTCGATAGTCCAGTGGACCTGGTGAGCGAAAAGGCTCTGCGCCAAGAGCTGCGCCCCATGGTGGAAGCCGAAGCCATCACCATCTGAGCAGCGCCCACCAAGAGCCTGGCTGCTCTACCTCCAAGACATGGAGGGATTTGCCTCCCGTGCCATCAGTTACTGCGCTGGGCTCAGCCAGAACGACTTCGAGGGCAATCCCCTTGTTCAGGATGCTGTTCTGAGGAATATCGAGTTAATCGGAGAAGCAGCCACCCGAATACCGCCTGAGGTACGGGAGTCAAATCCGGGAATTGCCTGGCGGCAAATCGTGGCCATGCGCAATCAGTTGATCCATGGCTATCTGGGAATTGATTTGGAGATCGTTTGGGATGTGGTGACGGTGGAGCTACCGGCTTTGCTTGAGCAATGCCAGAAGCTGCGCCGGGAGCGGCATTAGCTGGGCCTGCTGACCTGCCCCCACCGGCCCCAGGTGGCTTACACGAGCGCCCACAACCTCGAGCACGGGACGGGCCCGCTCCAGATCGGCCGGGTCACCGGGGCATCCAAATAGGCCACCCCCAGATCGGCCAGCCGCATCGCCTGCGATTGGCTAGTGGCCGGGGCGATTGTGGAGAAGTCGATCACCAGGCTGCCGGGGCGTAGGCCAGCGCTGGGAGGATCCCGCTGTGGATCGCTCTGGGGAGAAAACAGCACCGCCTCAGCTGCCGCGTCGTCGCTCACGCAGAGACAGAACAGCTCGGCCGTCGCTGAAGTTGTCGCTGGACTGGTCGCCAGCAGCGCCCCCTTTGCCACCAGGGGTTGCTCGGGGCCCGTGGTGCGGTTGTACACAGTTAACGGAAATCCTGCCGCCAAAAGGTTCGAGGCCATCGGCGCCCCCAGGGCACCGAGACCGATCCAGCCCAGGGGCGGCCTCTCAGATCCGGTCACACGTTTACGCCAGGTTGAACGGGGTTAGCCAAGCAGCTCGGCATTAGTTCATCCATCTAGATCGCTGAGCAGCTGGGTGCATTGGGTCAGAAGTGCGGGAAGCACCGCTTCCAGGCGCAGTGCAGACGGGCCGGTTGAGCTGCTCATAGCGCCAGGCCTATCTGGTATGGATCAACTCTCCTCACGTTGCAGGCTGTCAATCAATGCACAACAGGTGGCACACAATGATGAGAGAGATTTTTGAATGACGCCCCAAACAAGTGCATCATCAACCCTGTCGTATTCATGGGCGAGCTTATTGCGAAAGCCGATGATTCTCACAGCCTGATCAATGCGGGCAAAAACGTCACTGTCGACCCGAGAAAGATTGTTGAGAGCTTCGCCAATGGTGATGAACTCCCTCTCAACGGCAGCACGGATTAGACGGCTATTGCAGTAGTCATCGAAACTTATACCCTCGACCGCGTCGGCAATGGCGTCTGCAGATTCGACGACAGCCATGAGCAGCACCCTGGAATCACGCCGCATAGAGCAACTGCTTAGAGGCGTCGATGTCGGCCTGCACGATGGGATTGCGCCTGGCTGTTGCCATGACCAGATCAACAGCAGTGCCAAGGCTGCCTGTGAGCTGTTCTTCAAGCCCGAAGTAGGCATCGACAAGCTCGGTTGGTTCTAGCGGTTGGAATTCCACCAGCAGGTCGATGTCGCTCTGCCCTGGGCGGTAGTCGGGGCGCAGCATCGAACCAAATAAATAGAGCCGTGAAACTTGGTGTTGGCTGCAGGCTGCAGTAATGACAGCGAGTTGGGGCTTGGTGAGCGGGAGCGCTCCCATGTCTTGATCGTGCTGGCTCATAACCCCAACCCCATTTTCTCGGTCTTGCTTGGCACAGTCTGGCCCGCCTGGCCCATTTTCGGTAGCCGCGCCAAGCCATCTCGGATCTCGGCTTCGTTCATGGCCGTGATCGCCACGTCATCTGGATCGACAGCATTGGCCAAGACCAGCACCTGTGGATTTGGGATGGGTCGCATCAACTCTGAGATCACGTTGGTGTCGAGCACGATCACTCCGCAGAAACCCCATCTGCTGCATCAAAAACGGCCGGCATTGCCAAGGACCGGCGGCGGTCTGGTAACTCCAACTCAACTCCTCCCAGCTGGGCAAAGTGCGATCGGATGCGGCTTCCCAGCCCCCGGCATCTTCCTCCATGGAGTGGCCATTGGTCTTTGGGTATTCCCCTAAAAGCTGATCCAGCCTTGGGCCATGGCCCACTGCAGACCAACCGTGCCGATCAGGGCACCCACCAGGCCTCCAGCAAAAGCAAGAATTCCAATCGGTGTGCCAACGGCCTGACTAGCTGGGGCCTGACTGGCTGGGGCGACAGGTGTAGGCGGACCTAGGCGCTCAGCGGCAGCGGACTGATGCTCCTGCTGGCGACGGACAAGGGCTTCGAAATCAGGCATTCAATTTCCTCGGCTATGGATTGATAGGCCGACCAACCGGCCATGCGTCGAGGGTCTG
Source organism: Cyanobium sp. HWJ4-Hawea (assembly GCF_024345815.1). Taxonomy (NCBI): domain Bacteria; kingdom Bacillati; phylum Cyanobacteriota; class Cyanophyceae; order Synechococcales; family Prochlorococcaceae; genus Cyanobium; species Cyanobium sp. HWJ4-Hawea. The sequence continues at coordinate 3,025 of NZ_JAGQBV010000024.1, forward strand.
CCCGACCCCGGTCATCGGTAGCTGAAAAAACAGGTATCCCCTGGCTTTCAGCCTTGTCGAAGGCAGCCAAAAGCGGCACCTCCGCCGCCAAAACCGTCAGGCCAAATGCTTCCAATGCGGCCCTTGCCTCCTGGGCAGCGCGCTGTTGCCGCACATCCACCTTCACCAACACAACCGCATGGGGCACATCAACCCTGCGGAGCAACTGGGCCAATTCAACGGTCAACTCCACGGCCCGGGCCTTCGGTGAAGTGGGAAGCAGCACCAGATCCGAGCCCACCGCCAAATGCCGCAGCTCCTCTTCATCGCTACTGGCCTGGCCGTCTGTGATCACCACATCGGCAGAACGGGTCGCCTTTGCAGCCGCCTCCACTGGCACCACCACAAAGGGCAGCTCACCGCGGATGCCATAGGCCAAAGCTGAGCGATTGCGGTCGGCATCGACAACGCAGACCGAACGCCCCCTCTCAGCCCAAACAGTGGCCAAGTGGATGCTGGTGCAGGTCTTGGCGACCCCTCCCTTCTGACCAGAGACGGTGATGAACACCGCAAATCAACAACTTCGGGGAAGATAGTCGGATCAGGCCTGATTTTTCTGTAAATACGGTCACGCCCCTAGCCATGAAGCCAGAAAGGATCGAGAAGTTAGGGCGATTTGCCCTTAGGGGCCTGCGGATTGGCGCCAGCACCTTCTCGATCATTGAATTGCTGAGCTCAAACTGGAGCACCGGTATATGCTCGGGCCTGGCATGGCTGATCTTTGTCCAGGTGGAACGCAGACTCGGACCGCCAGCGGAAGAGACCCCATGAAATCCAAATCCTGGCAATCACGCCTAGCCACCACAGCTGCCTTGACCCTGCTCTGCACTGGCTGTGGCAGCAAAAGCGTGGGCCTCGATGAGCGCTGCGCCGACCTGGCAAACCTGGGCTATGGCAATCCTGCTGGCATCGAAGCGTTGCTGAAGGCCGCCAATCAACCAACAACCGGCTCCCCAGCCAGCCAACGCCAGCGGGCCATGGCCCTATGCGTCAGGATTGCCGGCTAAGCCCCAAAGAGCATGCTGCTTCTCGCCCTTGTGCTGGTGGCATCCACGCCAGCCCCAGTGATCTCGCCACCAGCCGCAGTGAGCTCACCAGCCGCAAACCAGGGCCAAAGCCAGGGGCTAGATATAAGCATCGACGACCTCGCTGGACCCGCAGGCCCAGGCCCCATCAAGCCCAAGCACCATGGCTGGGAGGTGGAACCGGGCTGGGGCTGGGGCCCAAGCTGGGGTGGCATCGACGATGGCTTTCCAGACTATTTCTTCTGAGCAATCACCCTTAGCTGGTTAATTGGGTGTTCGGCAGATTTACGCAACAGCTCCCTTTCGAGCATGGTGATCCGCATTTCCCGCAGACAATACTTGCAGCCGCCGGTGGTCTGAAGATGCTTTTCAGGCGTAATGGAAATCTGCTTAACAGGATGGATATTGCACTTTATTTTAACCGGTGATTTATAACTTCTATAGACTATTTCACCATAGTCGTAGTGATCGCCAAAGCGCGAAATGGCACGCTCTAAAAATAATTCATGGCTAATTGGATTGCCCATGGACCCATGCCCAGCAGAAACGCCTTAGCCCCCGGAGGGAACCGGACCATAGCGGGGAAGCATCGAGGCCGGCAGGTGGGAATGCCTTTTGTTACACACCAGCCTTTGGTTACACACCAGTCTTTTACTACTGGCTGACCTGGCCGAGCCGTTGCACATAGCCATCCAATGAACCCACATTGATCCAGCCGGTGGCGATCAGCTTGGTGTGCTCCTGGCTGACCCGGCCCCGGTGCACGTGCGACATGCCCGCCGGGAAAATCGCCATCTGGCCCTGCACCGCCTCCACATGGTGGTTCTGCCAAAGGAATTCGGTGCCCCCATTCTCCAGCGAATTGCAGTAAAGAATCCAGGCCAGCACCCGCCGAATCGGTTCGGTCGCATCGTCGGCGGTGGTCCAGTCGCAGTGCCAATTTTTAAAACCTTCCCCCGGTTTATAGCGCTGCAGATTGAAGATTGGATTTACAAAAAGCGAGCGCTCAGGGCAAACCTGCAGGAACTCCCGCCGCTCGGCCAAGTACTGCTTTAGGCAACGGGAAACCGCCAACATGATCGCGTCGCTTAGACCATGGGCCTCCGGGTCGCTGCGATCCAGCCACACCAGGGAGATGTCGGTGGAGACCTTGTCTGGGTTGGTCACGCCGCCACCAAAGCTGGCCCCGGAGGTGTGTAGGTCGCTGCGCAATTCAAAAAAATCGGCTACCCGCTGGCCCAATGCCGCCAGATCGGGGTCTTGATAGGTGGCAATCAGTTGCATGATCCACGCCGGGGCTAGCCCAGGCAGCCGGGATGGTTCAACCTAGTCAGCCATCCAACCCCCTTCCATGGTTCCCGAGAACCCCAGCCGTCCGCCCTGGCTGAACTGGTTGTTTCTATTGATCTTTCTCTGGAGCAGCTACCAGTTGGCCGGCTTCTGGTTCGAAAAGCTGCAGGGATAGGCATTGGCTACAAAAAACTGCCAAGCAATTTGGCAATCAATCACTCCCCAATTTATTTACGGGGCGGAAGGAAAGCCCTGACAACTCGCACTATCCCAGCCACCACCAGTACCAGGGCCCCCACGGCCACGGCCACCAGCAACACCACCGCTGCCACCTCGAGGATTCCCAGGCCAAACAACTGAATGCCGCGGATCACATTGGCCAGGGCCTTACTGAGCAACAGCAAGGTGTCGAAGCGCTGGGGAAGCTGCATCAGGGCCGCCACTAAACCCCCACCAACCGCCGCCAGCAGCAGACCCGAGCCAGCTCGCCTCCAGGGGGGATTGGGGCGGCGCTGATTAAAAACCCTGCGCTCCCCCTTGCCGGCCCTTGCCGTTCGCTTTTTGTTGCGGGGCAAGGGAGAGCGGGTCATGTCTCAAGGCTGTAGCCAGCACCGCGCATCCAGCGTTCAAATTCAATCAATACAAGCTCGTTGGGGCACTCAATCAACGACAAATCCCCAACCGTGCAATCGCCCTGGCCGCCGTGGTGCAGGGAAATATGGAAGCCATCTCCGCTCAGGCCGCACACCTCCGGATCACTGCGCACCACCACCCCCAGGTTGGCGCCCAGGCCTGCAACGCGAATGCGCAGTTGGGACCAACTCATCACTGTCATTCTTTAAGTGTGGGCAGGGAGGCAAAAACGTCAAGGCCTGGGGCGCCTGCCGGGGCCGCCGACTGTTTGGGCTGGGGCTGCTTGGGCTGGGGCAGCATTAGGCCAAGCGCCGCAGCCAGGGCCAGCACCACCGCACCCCCGATCGGGGCCGCCAGCCGTTGGGGCAACGGGGTGCGCCCAAGTACCTCCCTGGCCTTGAGGGGCAGGGGGGGCGCAATCTCAAGTTGAACCAGCACCCGGGGGTCGAGATGCACCTCATCGAGCACCCTGACCAAATCGGCCAATTCGGCATCGTCTAGCTGGAGCTCCAGCGGCGGCACATCGCTCTGGCTACTGCGCAGTTGCAGAAGGTGGCCGCTTCCGCCAGCAGCGGGACCCACCGCCACCGGCTGGGAGTTGTCGCCAAAGGGCCGGGCGATGCCACTGACCAAATGGCGGGCGTAGGGCAGCACCACCTGCATCATCGCCACCAGGTGCTCCTTGCGGCCCTCCAGCTCAGGCCGACCAGCCCATTCCAGGCTCCAGCCCGTGATGATGCCCAGGCTGTCTGCCCCCTGGTTGGCCGACACATCGGGCAGTCCCTCCAGCCTTAGGCGACAACTGACCTGGTCGTAGCGAAGGGTTTGCTTCATGGTTGCTGAGCTCTGGGGCGGGTATGGGGGGAAATCCTGTTTGTCATGGCCAGCTAGGCGGCCGCATCCAGCAGGCTGGCCTTAAGGCGATCAAAACCCCCGGCCCCCGATCCCAGGGCCAGGGCCTGAATCAGCTGGCGGCACTGGGCCATGCCCTGCTCCCGATTCAGCAGCTTTTGCACCCCACCACGGCGCAGATTCATCCGTTCGCGCACCAATTCGGATAGCCGTTCATGGAAGATCTCCCAGCGCTGGGCCAGGAGCTCGGGCGCTTCAGCCTGGGAAAGCAGGCTGCGCACCAGCGGATAGAGGCGGTCGGCCATGCCACAGAGGATGCGAATCAGGGCATCGCTTTCGGTGCTGTTGAGCACGCCGCGGCGGGTGTTGCGGCGCAGGGGGTTATGGCAACGGCTTTTCCAGAGCTCGACCCGGTTGGGGAAGAGATCCTGAAAGCCCAGATGCTCGCTCATCCACACCAGGGCCTCACCGCCGTTGTAATCAAGGGCTTCCAGGCTGAGCAGCAACAGATCGAGACGCTCCAGCCCGCGCCGAGATAGGGCTCGGCGAGATAGATCTTGGGCAGTTTGCGGAGCCAAGTAGTCGTGGGGCATGGCTGCGATGATGCCAGCAATTGAGCCCCAGCGTCACGCCCATGGCCATTCCGGTATCCGTTGCACGGACTGAGCTGGATCTGCGCCAACTGGTGCGAGATGTGCCCGACTTCCCCAAGCCAGGCATTTTGTTCAGGGATCTCACGCCTCTGATGCGCCATCCCGAGGGCTGGCAGGAGGTGATTCGTCAGCTTTCAGAGCTCTGCGACCAGCTCCAACCCGACCTAATCGTGGGCATCGAAGCCAGGGGCTTCATCGTTGGCACGGCCCTGGCCACTGCCGTGCGCCTGGGCTTTGTACCGGTACGTAAACCAGGCAAATTGCCCGGCGCCGTCACCGGCGTGGACTACGCCCTCGAATACGGCTCCGATCGCCTGGAGATCAGTAGCGACGCCCTCAGTGGTGGTGAAAAAGTGCTGGTCGTCGATGACCTCCTGGCTACCGGCGGCACGGCCGCCGCCTGCGCCGAGCTGGTGACAGCCGCAGGGGGCTCCCTATGTGGCTTTGGCTTTGTGGCCGAGTTGGCTGCCCTGGATGGGCGCAGCAAATTGCCCGCCGGCAAACCAGTCACCTCCCTGCTGATCTACAGCTAAGGGGAGGCCTCGGCCTGCCAGCTGAGCACCTGCCCAAACTGGTCCAGGCTGATCAAGCCAAACCGCCAAAGCACCACCGGCAAGGGGGCCTGCTCCAGCTGCGACTGCTTGAGCCCCAGGGCCAGGGCGCCCTCGCTCAAGCCGATTTGATGGTTTAGGTAGCGCACCAACTCGGCGGCAGGTGGGGGCTGGGGAGAGCTGCTGATCACCATCGCAACTGACAGGGGCCATGGGTCATTGCCCCCAGGCTCAACCGCCGCAGGGGCGCCAGCCGCGCCATGGCAGCCAGGGCCAGGCGCCGTAGGGGCAAGAGCAAATTAGAGCGATTTGAAAACAGCCGCACTAATAAATCTGTGGCGATCAAGGTGAGCAGCAGATCCGGCCAACGGCGCAGGGCATAGGCAGAAGCCAGCCTTTGCACCGGGAGCCTGCCAGCGGCAACACGCCTGGCCTGGCGATGCAGTTCGGCCACATCCCGCCAGCAGAGGTTGAGGCCCTGGCCCCCGACGGGATGGCAGCGATGGCCGCTTTCCCCCACCAGTACGCAGTTTCCCCGGTGCAGGCGGTGGGCCAGTTGCCAGGCCACGGGGAAGGCCCGGGGCGAATCAAACAGGGCATCGGGCTGGAAACGATCCGGCAGGGCTGAGGCCAGGGCGTCCAGGAAGCCCCCATCACTGAGGCTCTCCAGCTGGCGGCATCGAGCCGCCGGGGCGCTCCAAACCGCCTGCACCTTTCCACCACCCAGGGGCAGCAGGGCAAAGGGTCCCTCGGGCCGAAGCAACTCCCAGGCCTGGTCTGCTTCGCTGCCGCGCAGGCCCACCAGGGCTGATAAACAATTCTGGCGATAGCTCCACTGCCATTGGCCGATCCCGAGCCCTTCCCTGGTGGGCGAGTGGGGGCCATCAGCAGCCACAAGCAAATCAGGTTCAGCCTGCAAATCAGCCACCTCACTACCCAAGGAAGGGGTGATGGCTGGATGGCAGGCAAGTTGATCGAACAAGACCTCCATCAAGGGACCGTGCTGGGCGATCCAACCGAGGGCCGCACCGGGTTGCTGGGCAAGGCGGCGCCCTAGATCAGGCAATTCGAAAGTGACCTGGGCACTGGCGCCCAAGTCTTGTAATTCCAGGTGCCTAAAAGGCACCATCACGGCCTCGAGCTGGGTCCAGAGGCCCAGATATTCCAGTAACCGCCGGCTCGAATGGCTAAAGGCGTAGGCCCTGCTGCGGTCCAGCAAGCGGGCCCGATCTAATGGGTCAGAAATGGCCACTAGCCAGCCGGCATCAGCCAGGGCTAAAGCAGCCAGGGCACCGGTCGGGCCGGCGCCCCTAACTAAGGCTTGAAAAGGTTGAACCAAGGTTCAATTTTCAGCCGATACCTAGCAGACCGCGGGTGAAAGATTCACCGCCAAGGGCGAATTCAGTTGCGAGCAGGGCGATAAAGCCGAGCATTGCCATGCGGCCATTGAGCTTTTCAGCGCGCTCGTGGAAACCCCAGCTGCTCTCAGCAGCCACCACTTCCATGCGGGGCTCGGCAGCAAAGGCGTTGAGGCGGCCGCCGTCTTCGGTGGTCACCTGGGCTCCGCGGATCACGGCGGGGGTGGATTGGGTCACTGGAACCTCGTAACGGGTTGTGACGAAATTGTAACGCAATATTGCGGAAACCACAACAAGTTGCCCATCAGCTCAGCGCAGCCGCCGCAAGCAGAGCTCCTCAAAGGCAGGCTTCAGCAGGAAGGGGTACTCGCCAACCCAGAGCTTCAACTGGGGCAGCCAGGCATCAGTGAGGGCCCCCACCCGGGAAAAATCATTGCGCTCACTTAAAACCAGCACCCTCACCAGCATCCCCTTGCGCAGCACTTTGTGCTTCTTGTTGTCGAAGGGGAAGCGCACCTTGCCCAGGTAGCCCTCCTCGTCCTCCAGCTCCAGGGTGAGCCAGGCACGGCGGTTTTCCACCAACTCCAGCCGCCCCTGTTTATTGGCCTGCTCCCTTCGCTCCTCCACCACATCGGTGGTGTACATGTCGCCGATCTCACCCTCAAAAATCGCCGCCGCCGGATAGCGGCGCAGGGTGGCGTTTTTCTGGCCCGCCTCCAGGATTGGTCCCCAGAGCAAGTAGAGGGCGAACACCACGCCCACCACCAAAAAGGCCGAGCCGAATTGGCTAGAGAAGAGCAGGGTCTGGCTAATCAACAGGGTTATAACCGCGCCGATCACCGAAATCAAGACCCGCTGCAGCACCTTTTCCGGATTACCCGTACAGGCATTGAATTGCGGCCCCGTAGCCACTGCCGGAATCAGCCTGGACAACTCACCTGGGCGCAGGGGAATCAGCATCAGATCAGCCGCTCCAGGCCATACACCAACCCGCCCAGACTGCGCACCTTGCGCACCGTGAGCAATACCCCGGGCATGTAGGCCGAGCGTTCAATCGTGTCGTGGCGCAGGGTATACGTCTCACCGGGGGCACCGAACATCACCTCCTGGTGGGCCACCAGACCCGGCAACCGCAGCGAATGGAGCCTCAGGCCGCTCTCCCGCTGGCCGCCGCGGCAACACGCCAGGGATTCGTGCTCCTCCACCTGCAGGGGGTTGAAGCCCTTGCCCAGCTCCTCCATCAGCTCGGCTGTCTTGATGCAGGTGCCACTCGGAGCATCGGCCTTGCGGTTGTGGTGTAGTTCCGTCAGCTCGGCGAAGTCGTAGAAGCGGGCCGCCGCCGCCGCCGCCTGCTGCAGCAGCACCATGCCCACCGAGAAATTGGGAATCACGGCGCCCCCAACCCCAGATTTTTCGGCAAAGGCGGCCAAATCAGCCAACTGCTGGGGGCCGAGACCCGTGGTGCCAATCACCGGATGCACCCCATAGGCAATCGCCGACCGGGTGTGCTCATAAACCACCTTCGGGTGGGTGAAATCCACCAGCACTGCCCCGCCGCCGGGCCCGCTTTGACGCACCGCTTGGCTGGCCTGACAAAGGCATCCCTCCAGGTCGGCGGTGACGGCCACCTCCAGCTCACCAAGCCCCAGCTCCAAACCCAGATCTGCACCCTCCTTGCCGGGGGTGGTGTCAACCGCCCCCACCAGGCTGCAATCGGCCGACTGCAGCACCGCCTTCACCGCCTCAGCGCCCATGCGACCGAGGGCACCTGCCACCACAACTGGAATGGGCGCCGGCCTGGATTGGGGGTCGCTAGCTGGGGAAAGGCCGGCCATCAAGGATTAACCATTGCTGTTGAGCCTATGGGGACCACGCCCCGTGAAGCCTTAAAGCTTCGTAAGCTCATCCGAACAAGAAAAGCCCGTCAGCGCTGATGTTCACGCAGGTCCGCTCCTCCAACCGCCGGGTCAGCCCGGCCGAAGTGAATGGCCGATCTGTGATGAAGGCCGTCTATGTGGTGCTTGAACCCCAGTACCAAAACGCCCTCACCCAGGCGGCCACCTCCCTCAATGATCAAAACGGACCCCTGGCCATTGAGCTCAGCGGCTACCTAATCGAGGAACTGCGCGATCCACAGAACTACGCCGATTTCTGCGCCGATGTGGCCGCAGCGGACGTGTTCATCGCCTCGCTGATCTTCATCGAAGACCTGGCCCAGAAGGTGGTGGAAGCAGTAGCGCCCCACCGCGACAGGCTCAAGGCGGCAGTGGTGTTCCCCTCGATGCCGGAGGTGATGCGCCTCAACAAGCTCGGCACCTTCTCCATGGCCCAGTTGGGCCAGAGCAAGAGCGCCATTGCCAGCTTCATGAAAAAGCGCAAGGAGGCCGGTGGTGCCGGCTTCCAAGACGCGATGTTGAAGCTGCTCAACACCCTGCCCACGGTGTTGAAGTATCTGCCGGTGGAAAAGGCCCAGGACGCCCGCTCCTTCATGCTCAGCTTCCAGTACTGGCTGGGCGGCACCCCGGACAACCTCCGGAATTTCCTGCTGATGCTGGCCGATAAATATGTCTTCCCCAGGGTTGGCAGCGGCGAAGGCAGCAACCGGGCGGCCGTTGAGGTAGCAGAGCCGGTCGTGTTTCCCGATCTAGGTATCTGGCATCCCCTGGCCCCGGGGATGTTTGAGGATCTCAAGGAATACCTCAACTGGAACTCCAGCCGCAGCGACCTCTCCGAGAAGGCGCGCAGGGGTCCGGTGATCGGCCTTGTGTTGCAGCGCAGCCACATCGTCACCGGCGATGAGGCCCACTACGTAGCAATCATTCAGGAGCTGGAATATCGGGGCGCCACGGTTATTCCGGTGTTCTGCGGTGGCCTCGACTTCACCAAACCGGTAAACGCCTTCTTCAAAGATCCCCTCAACCCCGACCAACCCCTGGTGGATGGGGTTGTCAGCCTCACCGGTTTTGCCCTGGTGGGCGGCCCAGCCCGCCAGGACCACCCCAAGGCGATCGAGGTGCTCAAGAGCCTCAACCGCCCCTACATGGTGGCCCTACCGCTGGTGTTCCAAACAACCCAGGAATGGGAAGAGAGCGACCTCGGTTTGCACCCCGTGCAGGTGGCCCTCCAAATCGCCATCCCCGAGCTCGATGGCGCCATCGAACCGATCGTGCTCAGTGGCCGCGACGACGCCACGGGCAAGGCCCATACCCTCCAGGACCGGGTCGAAGCCATTGCCGAGCGGGCCATTCGCTGGGCATCCCTGCGCATCAAGCCCCGCGCTGAAAAGAAGCTGGCCATCACCGTCTTCAGCTTCCCCCCAGACAAGGGCAACGTCGGCACGGCCGCCTACCTGGATGTGTTCGGCTCCATCTACCAGCTGCTGCAGGGAATGGAGGCAAAGGGCTACGCCATTAAGGACATGCCCGCCAACTCCAAGGAGCTAATGGAGGCCGTGCTCAGCGATCCTGGGGCCCTCGAGGGCGCTCCCGAGCTGGCGATTGCCCACCGCATGGGCGTCGAGGAATACGAGCGCCTGACCCCCTACTCCAAACGGCTGGAGGAGAACTGGGGCAAGCCCCCAGGCAACCTCAACTCCGATGGCACCAACCTGCTGATCTACGGCCGCCACTTCGGCAACGTGTTTGTGGGGGTGCAGCCGACCTTCGGCTACGAAGGCGACCCAATGCGGCTGCTCTATTCACGCAGCGCCAGCCCGCACCACGGTTTTGCCGCCTACTACACCTATCTGGAGAAGGTCTGGGGCGCCGACGCGGTGCTGCACTTCGGCACCCACGGCTCCCTGGAGTTCATGCCTGGCAAGCAGATGGGCATGAGCGAAACCTGCTACCCCGATTCCCTGATCGGAGCCCTGCCCAACCTCTATTACTACGCCGCCAACAACCCCTCCGAGGCCACCATCGCCAAGCGGCGGGGCTATGCCTCAACCATCAGCTACCTGACGCCCCCCGCGGAAAATGCTGGCCTCTACAAGGGCCTTAAGGAGCTGGGGGAACTGGTGGGTTCCTACCAACAACTGCGTGAAAGCAGCCGGGGCGTACAGATCGTCAATGCGGTCGTGGAAACGGCCCGCCAGTGCAACCTCGACAAGGACGTAACCCTGCCCGAGGTCGATGCTTCTGAGCTCGACCTAGACGGCCGCGACTCCGTGATCGGAGCGGTGTACCGGCAGTTGATGGAGATTGAAAGCCGGCTGCTGCCCTGCGGCCTGCACACCATCGGCAAACCCCCCACCGCCGAAGAGGCGATCGCCACCCTGGTGAGCATCGCCGCCCTGGAGCGCCAGGAAGAGGGTTATCGCTGTCTGCCCGGCCTGCTGGCCGAGAGCCTGGGCCGCAGCATCGACGACATCTACAAGGGCAACGACCGCGGCGTGCTCGCCGACGTGGAGCTGAACCGCACCATCACCGAAGCCAGCCGCAGCGCCGTGGGTGCCATGGTTCGGGCCGTGACCGGCGCCGATGGCCGCGTATACCTGGGCAAGCGCATGGGCCTGCTCAGGGCGCTGTTCGAACGCCTCGGCTTCAAGCGGAAGTCGGCCTGGTTTGGCGCCTGCCGCAAAGCCGGCTTCCCGGCGGTCGACCAGGTCGAGCTCGACAACTTGTTTGGGTACCTGCGCTTTTGCCTGGAGCAAATCTGCGCCGACATGGAGATGGAGAGCCTGCTGCGGGCCCTCGACGGCGAATACGTGTTGCCTGGCCCTGGCGGTGACCCGATTCGCAACCCCGGGGTGCTTCCCAGCGGCAAAAACATCCACGCCCTCGACCCCCAATCCATTCCCACCAGAGCTGCCATCGCCGCCGCGAAAGTGGTGGTTGATCGCCTGATTGAGCGCCAAAAGGCCGAGCAGGGCACCTGGCCAGAAACAATCGCCTGCGTGCTTTGGGGCACCGACAACATCAAGACCTACGGCGAATCCCTGGCCCAGATCCTTTGGTTCATCGGCGTGCGGCCCGTGCCCGATTCCCTCGGCCGGGTCAACAAACTTGAACTGCTCTCCCTTGAGGAGCTGGGCCGGCCCCGCATCGATGTCGTGGTCAACTGCTCGGGGGTATTCCGCGACCTGTTCATCAACCAAATGGCCCTGATCGACCAGGGCGTGAAGATGGCCGCAGAAGCGGATGAGCCCCTGGAGCTCAACTTCGTGCGTAAGCACAGCCAGGAGCAGGCAGAAGCCCAGGGCATCTCCCTGCGGGACGCGGCCACCCGGGTCTTCTCCAATGCCAGCGGCAGCTATTCATCAAACGTGAATCTGGCGGTTGAAAACAGCACCTGGGAAGAGGAAAATGAACTGCAGGAGATGTATCTCTCCCGCAAAACATTTGCCTTTAATGCCGACAATCCTGGCGAAATGAACCAGAATCGCGAAGTGTTCGAATCGGCCATGAAAACCGCCGATGTGACCTTCCAAAACCTGGATTCTGCCGAAATTTCCCTCACCGATGTGAGCCACTATTTCGACTCCGATCCCACCAAGTTGATTGCTGGCCTCCGCGAAGACGGCAAGGCTCCCACCAGCTACATCGCCGACACCACCACCGCCAACGCCCAGGTGCGCTCCTTGAGCGAAACCATTCGCCTCGATTCCCGCACCAAGCTGCTCAACCCCAAGTGGTACGAGGGCATGCTCAACTCCGGCTACGAGGGGGTGCGTGAGGTGGCCAAGCGGCTCAATTTCACCCTGGGCTGGAGTGCCACCAGCGGCGCCGTCGACAACTTTGTCTACGAGGAAGCCAACGAAACCTTCATCAACGACCCGGAGATGCGCAAGCGGCTGATGGAGCTCAACCCCCACAGCTTCCGCCGCATCGTTGGCACCTTGCTGGAGGTAAACGGCCGGGGCTATTGGGAGACCTCCGACGAGAACATTGCCCAACTTCAGGAGATCTATCAGGAAATTGAAGATCGCATCGAAGGTGTCACTAGGTAGGTCTTGGCCGTAGCCGTCTCACCCTTGGCAACGTCGCTGGTGGCCGTTGCCTTAATAGTTGTGGTCGCCCAACTTTTGGGCGAGCTAGCCCAGCGCTGGCAGCAACCCCGGGTGATCGGCGAGATCGTCGGCGGAATTGTGCTGGGACCCAGCCTGCTGGGCGCCGTGGCCCCAGACCTAGAGGCCCATCTTTTTACCCCTGAGGTGCGCAGCCAGCTGGACCTGTTGGGTCAGCTGGGGCTGGTGTTGTTCATGTTTTTGATTGGCCTGGAGCTAAATCCCAAGCTCCTGCAGGGCCGGATCCCCCTGGCCAGCCGGATCACCAGCGTGGGTGTGCTGCTGCCCCTGGGGCTGGGGGTCTGCCTGGCGATGGGATTTGAGCAGTGGCAACCCCAGCTGCTGCCTGGCGACCGGGCCCTCAGTGGCGCCCTGTTCATGGGCACCGCCATGGCAATCACCGCCTTCCCGGTGCTGGCAAGGATCCTCAAGGAGCGGGGGCTGATGAACCAGCCCCTCGGGGCCCTGGCAATCACCGCAGCGGCCCTCGAGGACGTGGTGAGCTGGGTGTTGCTGGCGGTGGTGGTGGCCATAGCCCGCTCCAGCTCCTGGGCCGGCGTACTGCTGCCCCTGGTCGGCACCGCCGCCTGGAGCTGGTTGCTGCTGGTGGGCCTGCGGCCGCTGAGACGCTGGCTCGAGCACCGCTACCGCCAGGGCCACCAGCTGGGCCCCCTGCTGCAAACCAGCCTGTTTGGCGGGGCCCTATTCAGCGCCGCGGTGACGGAATGGATCGGTGTTCACGCCATCTTTGGGGCCTTCCTCTGGGGCCTGGCCATGCCCCGCTATGAACCGCTGCGGCGGCGCCTTGAATTGCGCCTGGAGGCCGTGGTCCTCCAGCTGCTGCTGCCCCTGTTTTTTGCAATTAGCGGCCTGAGCACCAGGATCGGCAGCCTCAATTCAGGCCCGCTTTGGACAGCCGCCCTGCTGGTGCTGCTGCTGGCCGTGCTGGGCAAGTTTTTAGGGGCATGGGCCATGGCCCGGCTCAGTGGCATCGAAGCCAGGGAAGCCCAGGCCCTGGGCTGGTTGATGAATACCCGCGGCCTCACCGAATTGGTGATCCTCAATGTGGGCCTGGGGCTGGGGGTGATCAGCACCGAGCTATTCACGATGGGGGTGCTGATGGCCCTGGTCACCACCGTCATGACGGGCCCCCTACTCAGCAGGCTGGGCTACGGCCCTACGGTATAGGACCCGCAGAACTAGGGCCCTTGAGGGCATCGGCCATCCGGGCGATCTGCACGATCGGCCCCACATCGTGCACCCGCAGGATCCGGGCACCCTTGCCAATCACCTGGGAGCAGACGGCTGCCGTGCCCCAGAGGCGGGCCTGGGGGCGGGCTTGGTTGAGCACATCGCCGATAAAACGCTTGCGGGAGGGGCCCACCAACAGGGGGAATCCCTCCGCCACCAGCAGCTCCAGGCGCCGCAGCAATTCCAGGTTGGCGTCGGTGCCCTTGGCGAAACCAAGGCCAGGATCCCAGATCAGGGCAGCCTCTGCAATCCCCGCTGCCAGGGCCTCGTCGGTGGCAGCGCGCAAAGCATCCCGCACCTCAACCACCACATCCCCGTAAACCCCAAGCTGGTCCATCGAACTGGCCGTCCCCCGGCTGTGCATCAACACATAGGCACAGCCGGCCTCGGCCACCACAGCCAACATCGCCGGATCCCGGCGGCCACTGGCGCCCCGCACGTCGTTTATCCAGTTGGCGCCCCCGGCCAGGGCTTTTTCAGCAACCGCCGCCGAAAAGGTATCGACCGACAGCAGGGCCTGGGGATGGGCGCCGCGGATCGCCCCCAGGGGGCCTGCCAGCCGTTGCCACTCCTGCTCGGCATCGAGTTCCACGGCGCCGGGCCGGGTGCTTTGGGCGCCCAGGTCGAGCAGGTCGGCGCCCTGGCCCAGCAGGCGTCCAGCCTGTTTCAAGGCGGCGACGGGCGATTCAAAGCGGCCGCCATCACTGAAGGAGTCGGGGGTGAGGTTGAGCACCCCCATCACGGCAGTGCGCTCACCCCAGGGGAACATCAGCGCCCGTAGTTGGCGATGCGCCCAAAGCCAACCGGATCAAGGGAGGCTCCACCCACCAGCACCCCGTCGATGTCGCTTTGGGCCATCAGGTCGTCGATGGTGGCGGGGGTGACCGAACCTCCGTATTGCACCACCACCTCCGGGTTACCAACCCAGCCACGGATCAGGCCACAAATCCGATTTGCCTCCTCTGCCGCACAGGTCTTGCCGGTGCCAATCGCCCAGATCGGCTCATAGGCCACGATCAACCTTTTGGCATCCACGGCGTGGAGTCCCTGCTCGATTTGGCGGTGGATCACCCTTTCGGTTTCACTGGCCTCGCGCTGGTCCAGGCTCTCGCCCACGCAAAGGATCGGGATCAAACCGTGCCTCTGGGCCGTGCGGGCCCGCAGGTTGATCTGCTCGTCCGATTCGCTGTAGTACTTGCGGGGTTCGCTGTGGCCCACGATCGCGTGGCTGACGCCGTGTTCCACGAGCATCGGGGCTGAAATCATGCCGGTATAGGCGCCCTTCTCCTCCCAGTGGACGTTTTGGCCGGCTACCGCCACCCCGGCCCCATCCAAATGGCGCGAGAGGGTGGGAATGGAGGTAAAGGGGGGAGCGATCACCACCTGCCGATCGTCGGGCAGGTCGGCAATCAAAGGGCGGAAGGTGGCAGCAAAAACCCGCGTCTCAGCGCAGGTCATGTGCATCTTCCAGTTGCCCGCAATGACAGCCTTGCGCACTGGAACTCCTCAGTCGTATTGGGGCAACTTAATGGTCGGCGGGAATCGGGGTCACCAGCAGCTCCCGTCCATCGATCTCTACTGCGTCTCCGAGGCGTAGCTGGCGACCGCGCCGGGTATCGATTGAGCCATTGACCCGCACGTCGCCCCGCTGGATTCGCAACTTGGCTTCCCCACCGGTGCTAACCAGGCCCTGGAGCTTCAGAAATTGATCAAGTTTCAAGGCCAGAGCAGCGCTGATAGCGTTTCGGGCATGCTCGCATCCCCAACGGCCGGCTTTGGCAGCCTGCTGCCGCTGTTGAAGCCCCATCGGCGTCGACTTGCCGCTGGCGGGGTCTGCATGCTGATCTTTGTGGCCTGCTGGCCCCTGCTGGCCTGGCTGGCTGGCCAACTGATCCCGGCGATCGGGGCGGGCGATCTGGACACCGTGGCCCGCTGCATTGGCCTGGCATTGGCGGTGTTTTTGCTGCAAAAGGCCGCCCAATTTGGCCAGGACATCCTCCTGGCCGGGCCCGCCCTACGGGTGAGTCAGGAGCTGCGGCGCAGCCTGTTTGCCCGGCTGCAAACCCTCCAATTTGGGGCCCTTGAAAAGCTTTCCGCCGGCGATCTCACCTACCGGCTCACGGAAGACGCCGACCGGGTCGGGGAGGTGATCTACAAGACGATCCAGGACACCACCCCCAGCGCCCTGCAGCTGGTGGTGGTGCTGGGTTACATGGTGTGGCTGGATTGGCCCCTGGCCCTGGCCACCCTGCTGCTGGCCCCGCTGGTGGCCCTGCTGGTGAGCAGCTTTGGCGCCCGGGTGATGGGGGCAGCCGAGCGCAGCCAGAAGCAGGTGAGCGAACTGGCCGGCCTCCTGGGGGAAGCAATCAACTGCCTGCCCCTAGTTAGGGCCTTTGCCGCCGAACCCTGGCTGCAAAAACGCTTCGATACGGAAATCAACCTGCACCGCCAGGCCCGCTATCGCACCTTGAAACTGCTGGCCCTCCAGCATCCGGTGGTGGGATTTTTAGAAGCGGCCGGCATCCTCAGCGTGCTGTTGATTGGGGCCTGGCGGATTCAGGCCCAGGGCCTAAACAGCCAGGGCTTCAGCAGCTATGTGGCGGCCCTGTTGATGCTGATCGATCCAATTGCCCACCTAACCACCAACTTCAATGAGCTCAAACAGGGCCAAGCATCCCTAAATAGGCTCAGGGCCATCGAAGCAGAGCCCGTAGAGCCCCCCGACAGGGCCAATCCAGAAGCCTTGGGGGCGGTGCGCGGGGAGCTGCTTCTGGAGGGGGTGTCCTTTGGCTACGAGCCCAGCCAGCCCGTCCTGAGGGGTGTGGACCTGAAGGTGGAGCCGGGCCAGCTGGTGGCACTGGTGGGTCCATCCGGAGCGGGCAAGAGCACCCTGTTTTCTCTGCTGCTGCGCTTCAACACCGCCCAACGGGGCCAGGTGCGGATCGATGGCCATGATTTGGCCTGCCTGCGGGCACGGGAGCTGCGCCAGGCGGTGGCCCTGGTGCCCCAACAGAGCAGTGTGTTTTCAGGCACGGTGGCGGAGGCCATTGCCTTTGGCCGGCCCGCCAGCGCCGCAGAAATTCGCCAGGCAGCCCAGCTGGCCAACGCCTCAGGCTTCATCGAAGCCCTGCCCCAGGGCTATGCCAGCAGGATTGAGGAGCGGGGCCTCAATTTTTCAGGGGGCCAACTGCAGCGCCTGGCCATAGCTAGAGCCGTGCTTGGTAACCCGGGGGTACTGCTGTTGGATGAGGCCACCAGCGCCCTGGATGCGGAGGCAGAAGAGGCGGTGCAAATGGGGCTGAAACAGGCGATGGCCGGCCGCACGGTGCTGGTGATCGCCCACCGTTTGGCCACGGTTCAGCAGGCCGACCAAATCCTGGTTCTCGAGCGCGGCACGATTGTGGAGCGGGGTAACCACCGGCAGCTGATGGCCGCCGGTGGCCGCTACCGGGAGCTGTGTGAGCGCCAATTCATCCATCTACAAAACTGATCCCCTGCCCTATCTTGAGCACACGCTAATTCCCCCTCCTTGGACAACTCCAACCCCGCCGGCCAAGACAACCAGCCCCCAATTCTGACATTCGAGGGCAAGCGCTACGACCTCGCCACCCTTCCCGATGAGCTAAAGGAGCTGGTGAGGGGCATGCAGGTGGCCGATGCCCAATTACGCATGCACGAAGACACCCTGAAGGTGTTAGCAGTTGGCCGTCAATCCATGGCCATGCAGCTAAATGAGCGCCTCAAAGAGGTAGAGGCACTCCCCGAATAGGGGTCATTTTTAGATACCTGGCAAATTTTAGTACTAAAAAACTACCTAACTAACTACCTGCTTTGCCTCAGCGAGCACGGCCTTGGGAATCTCCAATCCCAGGGCCTTTGCTGTTGACTCGTTAACAAGTAGCTCGGTTTTAGTTAGGGGCTCAAAGGGGAGTTTGGCTGGGGATTCACCCTTCAAAACCTTAATTGCTAATTTGCCTGCGGCATAGCCATCGTCGAAGTAGGCCCAGCCAATTGTGGCCAAACAACCGGGCAACTTGATGTCATCGGCATCAACCGAATAGACGGGGATCTTATTAGCCGCGCCCACCTTCGTAATCGAGGCGAATCCCTGAATGGTGGCGTAATCGCCGATTTTCACAAATGCCTCCACCTTCTTTTGCGCCAGCACCTGGGCAGCCTGGAGCACCTCCCCTGAATTGGCCACGGATTGATCCACCACGGTGATGCCCCGCTTGGCGGCCTCCTCCTTGAGGATCTCGGCTTCGTAGGAGGAATTGGGTTCACCCGGGTTAAAGATCAAACCCACGGTTTTGAGGTTGGGATTAAAGGCCCGGGCCAGGTCAAGCTCCCTACCCACCGGATTGGTGCCAATTGTGCCAACCACATTTGGTCTGTGCTCGCCCACCCCGCCTGGGGGGGTGCCGGCACCAGCTCCCCAGGGATTGGAGCAATAGCAAAAGATCACCGGGGTGGTTTCCGGTGCCACCTTCATGGCCGCCTGCAGGGGTGGGGTGCCCACGGCAAGGATCATGTCGACCGGCTCGCCCACGAATTGCTTCATCACCAGGGTGGTGTTTGGCAGTTCGCCGGCGGCATCTTTCTGGATGAAATTGACCGTTTTGCCGGGCAGGTATCCGGCCTCCGCCAGGGCAGCCTCAAAACCCTTGCGGGTGAGGGTGGGGGGCGGCGCATCAACCATCTGCAACATGCCGATCGTCGGCCCCTTCACCTTGGGGGTCCCCAATCGGCCGCAGGCGGCAAGGGCGATGGTGCTGACGGCACCGGCCCCCATCAGGCCAAGGAATTCACGCCGTTGCAGGGCCATCGGGAGCGGTTTAGCTGGTGGATTTCACTATGGCCGAGCCATAGAGGGCCCGCAACGACTCCTCGCTCAAGCTCCGGCGCTGTTCCCCATCCCAATCGCCAATCAGCTGGCCGTCGTGGAGCATCACCAATCGATCGCCATGGCTTAGGGCCTGCTTGAGGCTGTGGGTAACCATCAAGGTGGTGGTGCCCAACTGGCGCACCAATTGCTCGGTAAGGCCAATCACGGTGGCTTCGGCCCGGGGGTCAAGGGCGGCGGTGTGCTCGTCAAGCAGCAGCAAATCGGGGGATCCCAGGGTGGCCATCACCAGGCTGAGGGTCTGGCGCTGACCGCCCGAAAGTTGACCCACAGGTTCATCGAGGCGGTCGGCCAGGGGCAGGCCCAATCCAGCCAGCAGGCTTCTGTAGCGGCGGCGATCGCCGGGGCTGGGATGGAGCCCTAAAAGCCCCTGCAGACTGAGGGCTGGACGGTGACGCCTTTCGGCCAGGCGCAGATTCTCAGCAATGCTCAAGGTGGGGCAGGTGCCGTCGAGGGGGTTTTGCATCACCCGACCAATCCAGCGGGCACGGCCGTGGTCGGGCAGGCGCTCCAGGGGGCGCTCCCCCAGGCGAATACTGCCGGCCGTGGCCTTGAGGGTGCCGGCCACCAGGTTGAGCAGGGTGGATTTACCCGAACCATTGCTGCCAATCACCACCACAAATTGGCCCCGGGGGCAATCCAGCGAAAAGTCCCTAAACAGCTGGCGCCACTCGCCACCGGGCAGGGGGTGGCCCCAATCGAGCTCCCTGATGCTCAGGCCAGCCGCTGCCATTACGAGCCCCTGCCCTGGTCAGCCAGGCCAGGAATGCGCAGGCGACCAAAGGCCAGGGCAAACAACAGCAGTGCGGCCGTGGTCAGCTTGAGGTCGATCGGATCGAGGCCCAACTGCAGGGCAATCGCAATCAGGGCCCGGAACAACACCGCCCCCAACACCACTGCCACAAGGGCCATCAAAAAGGAACGAGGCCGCAAAACCGATTCACCAATGATCACCATGCCCAGGCCCAAGATCAGGGAACCAATGCCCATGGTCACGTCGGCAAAGCCCTGGTAGATGGCCACCAGGGCACCGGATAGGGCCACCAAACCGTTGGCAGCCGCAATGCCCAAGGTGAGCCCGCGTCCCTGGTTGATGCCATTGGCCCGGGCCATGGTGGCGTTGTTGCCCAATGCCCTCAGGGCCAGGCCGAAATCGGTGGAAAGCAGCAGGGCTAGCAATAACCCCAGGCCAAGCACCACCAGGCTGAGGGCAATTGCCCAGTTGTCATCGAGGCCGGGGATCAAATCCGGCAGCTTCAAGATCCCGGCTGGGGTATCGGTGAGGGGAATGTTGGAGCGCCCCATCAGGCGCAGGGTGATCGAATACAGCCCGGTGGTGGTGAGGATGCCGGCAAAAAGATCGTTCACCCCCAGGCGGGTGTGGATCAGGCCCGTAACCATGCCGGCCAGGCAGCCGCAGGCCACCGCCGCCGCCAGGGCCCAGGGCACGGAGATTCCCTGGCTGATCAACATCGCCGCGGCCCCGCCACCCAGGGCAAAGGAGCCATCAACCGTGAGGTCGGGAAAATTGAGGACCCGCAGGGTCAGGTAGGTGCCCAGGGCCAGGCCCCCATAGGCCAAACCCTGGTCGTAGGCGCCAAGCCAAAGGGAAAGCATGGGCGCATTGTGCCGCCAGCCCGCCCCCTGAACTAGGCCAGGGGCGCCAAGTCCTCGAAATGAAACTCCTGGCGGCCGGCCGGCACTTCGCCATGGGCCTCGGTTTCGACCACGCGTCCACCCAGCACCCAGGGGCCACTAGGGGTGAGGGGTACAAAGGTGTCGGTGAAGCGACTCTTGCCGCCCTTGAGCTCACCACTGGTGGGATCGGCGTACTGGCTGGTGTAGGTGTGGCTTAAGTAGCCGCTGCCGGTGTCGGTGGTGCTCTCGGTGAAGATCGTCACCACGGTGCCGTGGATGTGACGGTGCACCATCGTGACCACATCGCCCTTGATGCGGTAGCGGTCGCCGCTGTTCTTGCCACCCACGATTACCTCAGTTCCGACCGCATCGGTGTCGCCGGCCGTGAAGGTGTTCTCGCCGTGGGTCTGCTCAAAGGAGCGACGCACCCGGTGGATGGCCACCTCCCACAGCTGGGAGGCCACGGCCTTTTTAATTTCTTCGTCGTCGATGCCGCCAACCTGGGCCTTGAGATCGGCGCCCACCTGGAAACTGCCCTCCGCCCGTTGGTCGCCCTGCTCCCAGATGCAACGGCCCTGGTAACCACCAAAACCGGGCTCCCAGGTGTAGCGGTTTGAGTAGGCGGCCTTGAAGGCTGCGGTGCAATCGCTACCGGCGACGGTCATGGCGGAAGTATCTGGATTAAGAGTGCAAGCAATCACCCTAGTGAGCCCTGGCAGACAACTAGCGCTGAATTCACCAAGGCGGGGGCCGGCGGCCCTCTCGCCCCTCAGGGGGCGGGCCATAGCCAGGCCTGGGGGGAGATTCTTCCCTTGGCCGCCCCAGGCCAAAGCGGGCCCTGGCAGCCCCAATCTGCCGACGAAAGCGCTCCCGTTGCTCCCATTCCCGATCCCTCTCTTGCCGATGGCATTCCTGCAGGGCGTGGATGTTGCGGGCCGCATCCACACAGCGAATGGAGATACGGACCAGCTGCAGAGACTCAAGCAACTTTTGTTGCTCTAGGTCCCTGAGAACCTGGAACGCCCTCTGATCCTGGGAGAGAACTGGCAAAGGTGCAATTAAGGAAGCCAATATCAATGATCCAGCCAGGGCCGGACGGCAACAATTTGGTAATCGAATGCCCATCGCTAAGCCCGCTCCAAGGGCTGGCAGCTACCCCAAAAACATGCGCAAAGGCCACCCCCTTCTGCTGCCGGGATAGGATTCAATTGGAGGTCGCCCCCATGGGCTAGGGCAATCCTCTTGGCGATGGCCAAACCGAGCCCGCAGTGTCCCTCCCCCCTGCGAGCGCGATCTAGGCGCTGAAAAGGTTCAACGGCCAAATCAAGTTCCTGATCTGGAATGCCTGGGCCGCGATCAATCACTTCGATCGCATAGGCATACGGATTCAGCAAAATAAGGCGCAATAGCAATGGAGCTTCGCCATATTCGAGGGCGTTGTCGATAAGGTTGCCAATGGCACGGATGAGGGCTATCGGCTGCACTGAGGCTTGGATTTCGTCAAGTTCCAGCCGCAAATCCTGGCCGTCGTAGTGGGCAGATAGCTCCTCTAGCAGTTGGTGCAGTGGAACCTCCACAAATCCTTCCCGGCTACCTGATCCCGCGAACAAAAGGAATTGCTGGGTAATACGCCCAAGGGCATCTAAATCTGCTCCCAGCTTTCGCTGGGCATGGGAATCCAGGCAAAGTAACGAGTCGCCTGGTGCTGAACCACCCTGCAGCCGTAACCTCAGGCGGGTAAGCGGACTATTCAAGTCGTGGGCTATACCCGCCAGCATCGTCTGTCGCTCCCTCTCACTGGCCTGGATACGGGACAGCATGGAATTGAAATGGAGGCTCAACTGCCTTACTTCCAGGGCTCCAGTTGCTGGAGCGGGTGAGCCGTCGGCACCGCTGCGCACCTCGGCCATGGCCTGCTCCAATCGGCGCAATGGCCTACGCACCTCAAGGAATAAAAACATCGCCCCAGCCATCACGCTACCGGTGATAAGGGAAAGGGAAAGCAGCAGGGGATCGGTGCTGAGAAATTGAGCGGAGGGCAGGGGAAAGAAAAGCCACACTGGCTCCAAAGGAGAAGCAAGGTGAATCCAGATCCCCCTATCGGGCTTGAGGGCAGGCTCCATTTCCGGGCAATGACCAAGCCGATCGCACAGCAGTGGCTTCAAAATTGATAGCTGCCTTAGCAATACACCATCACTGTTTCCAGCCTGTCTGGGAAGTTGGTGCACCAATAACTGATAACCATTAAGGTTAGAGACAGCAGCGGGCGGGTAGCGCTCCAATGCAAGCTCACTAAGGCTGATATTATGGGCGAGAATATTTACAGACTGACCAATCTGATTTTGTTCAATTTTAGCAGCTAAAACCGAGCGAAATAGCAACAAACTGCCCAACCAAGACAACATAAAAAATCCAACAAGGCGGAAAGAAAGCGATGCCTTGTTAAGCACAGGAAATGCCATCAACAGGCCGCTGGTTTTCCTTCAGGCACAAACACATAGCCGAATCCCCAGACCGTCTGGATATATCTTGGTCGACGTGGGTCAGCCTCGATTAGCTTCCTTAGCCTGGACACCTGAACATCCATACTGCGCAGATCTGTTTCGCTGGCAGGCCCCCTGGCAATATCAATCAACCTTTGTCTTGACAAGGGTCGATGGGCATTTTGAACGAAAGCCATTAACAGACTAAATTCACCAGTAGTAATAGCCAAAATACAATCACCTTTCTGCAGGGTGCGGGTATGGAGGTTCAGCACACATTGACCAAATACCACAGGCTCCTCCCCCTCCAAGGGCACTCCCACTGGTCTCTGGCTATGGCGGCGCAGGACCGAATCCACCCGCGCCGTCAGTTCTCTGGGCAAAAATGGTTTAGCCAGGTAGTCGTCTGCCCCCTGTTCAAGGCCAATAATGCGATCGACCGGATCACCCTTTGCGGTCAACATCACAACGGGCAGATCATCCTGGGCTCCCCGAAGCTGGCGCATCAAAGAGAGGCCATCCTGACCGGGCAGCATCACGTCGAGCACCACCAGATCAGGGCGCTGAATCGCAAGACGGACTAGGAATAGTTCAGCCGTCTCAAAACAGCGAACTTCATAACCATGGTCAGAAAGATAGGAGCCCAGCATTTGCCTGAGCTCCGGATCGTCGTCTACCAACCAGACCTTGAAGGGCTTAGCCATGGGCTTTGATCAAGTCTGCGGTTCGCCCTTGCGACCACCATATTCGTGTTTTGGCTTAGCCAATGGCAACCCATAGCGCTGGCTGATCACCGCCATCCTCTGACCCACACTCTTGCGCAGTTCCCTATGGGCCTGATGCTCTTCGCGTCTGCACTGGTGTAGGGCCTCCAGGTTGCTGGCCCTACTGATGCAAGCCTCTTCCAAACGGTTCAGTTTCTGCAGGCTCGCCAATTTTTCAAGTTCAAGGGCCTTCAGCTCGGATAGAGCTCGCTCCGGCAACACCTTTGCTGGCACAAGTCTTGCGGGAACAGTATTCAAATTTTTAGTGGTTTCTTGCGCACGGCCCGGAGTACCAACAAAACCTGTGAGCAGAACAAGGCCAAGTGCTAGAGAACCTGGGGAAGAGAAGGAAACTGCCATTGGATGGGGATTCATTTCATCCACCAATGTCCGGGAGCAATGCGCCTGAACTGTGCCTGGAGATAGGGGAGTCATTGCCAAATATGACCAGGCCCCAGTCAGATCCAGTCACAAATTGCTAGGGCTTAGTCACAGTTCAGACAAATATATGCAGGAGAGTTGGTTCGAAGCAGTTTGAAATCTCTTTCCCATGCCCCCAGCAAATTCGGCCAAACGCCCTCCCATCGTTGCTCCGCTTATCGGCGCAGCTCCAGCACCTGCTCCAGCTCCAGCACCAAGCCCAGCACCCGCTCCCGCACCCCGGCCCCTGCCGCTGAATCTGCTTGGCGGCGCCGGCAATGACGTGCTGGTGGGCGATAACAGCTCCAATAACTACTCAGGTGGAGATGGAAACGACCGCTTCCTAGCAACAGCAGGCAGCGACTCAATCAGTGGTGGTGCCGGCATCGACACCCTCGACTACTCCGGCCTCAACGCCGACATCACCCTCAGCCGCGGTGGCGTTATCAGCAAATCCGGGGGCCTTGGCACAGACACCATCGCCAGCTTCGACGTGGAGGTGATCCAGGCCAACCCCAATCGCCGCAATGTTATCGATGGCAGCACAGGCACTACCGCAACAATGACGGTGGACCTCTCCAAAGAATCGCTCACCATCAACAATCTTCCCTTTGTGGGCAGCGCCAGCCTTGTGGTGAAGGGCTTTCAGGATGTTGTGGGCTCGGAAAATGCCGACACCATCACCGGTTCAAACTTTGCCAATAATCTCAATGGCGGCGGCGGTAACGACCTCCTGCGGGGCCTCGGTGGCGGCGACATCCTGACCGGGGGTGCTGGCAGCGACACCTTTGCTTACGGCATGGGCGACAGCCTGCTGAGTGGTTTCGACCGCATCACCGATTTGGTGATTGGCACCGATGTGATCGATGGTTGGTCTGCTGTAGGCAAGGTGAGCCAGTTGGGCCGGGTGGCAAGCCTGGATTTGGCTGAAGTGGGCAATTTGCTCAATGGCCGCAACTTCAGCGCCAACGACGCAGTGACTTTCAGCCTCGGCGCTGGCAGCAACAACCGCACCTTCCTGGCGCTAAATGATGGGCAGGCCGGATTCCAGGGCGGCAGCGACGGAATCATTGAGATCACTGGTTTCAGTGGTGATCTGAGCAGGCTCACGGTGGTGTGAACCCGCCTCAGCCGACACACCGCTCCAGCCGCTTAAGCAACGTGATCATCCATGGCCCCAAGCGCATGGCATCATCATGTTGCAATTCGGAAGCAACTCAGTATCCCTACTGAGGGTGTATGTCCTGTAGGGCATGCACCACCACCTGCTCCTGCTGCTGGAGGGTGGCGATTGCCTCCACCGCCGCCCGGGCCCCGGCCAGGGTGGTGACCGTCGTCACGGCGTAGTCCAGGGCGGCCCGGCGCAGATATTTGTCGTCGTGAATGGCCTTGCGGCCAATTGGCGTATTGATGATCAACTGGATCAGGCCGGAGCGGATCGAGTCCTCGATGTTGGGGCGGCCCTCATGCACCTTCAGAACCGGCTCCACATTGAGGCCACTGGCGGCCAGCACGGCCGCCGTGCCACTGGTGGCGGTGAGGGAAAAACCAAGCTCCGCCAGCCTGCTAGCCACGGGAACGAGGGCTTCCTTATCGCGGTCGTGGGTGGAGAGAAACACCATCCCACCGGTGGGCAGGGCTTCGCCTGCCGCCAGCTCCGCCTTGGCATAGGCCAGGCCAAAACCCTCCGCAATCCCCATCACCTCACCGGTGCTGCGCATCTCCGGACCCAGCAGGGTGTCGGAGCCGGGGAAACGCTTGAAGGGCAGCACCGCCTCCTTGACGGTTTGCAGGGGCGGCCTCGGTTCGGCGCAAAGGCCAAGCTCTGCAAGGGTTTTACCCGCCATCACCTGGCTGGCCACCTTGGCCAGGGCCACACCGGTGGCCTTGGCCACAAATGGCACCGTGCGCGATGCCCGCGGATTGGCCTCAATGATGAAAACCATCGGCTTGCCCTGGGCGTCGCCCTGCACTGCAAATTGCAGGTTGATCAGGCCGCGCACATCAAGGGCTAGGGCCAGGTCCTTGCTCCAGGTGCGGATCGTGGCCAGGGCCTCAGCGCTCAAGCTCACCGTGGGCAGGCAGCAGGCCGAATCTCCCGAGTGGATGCCCGCTGGCTCGATGTGCTCCATCACGCCACCGATCACCACTTGGCCGGCCCCATCGCAAAGGGCATCCACATCCACCTCGGTGGCATTTTCGAGGTATTGATCAATCAAAACCGGATGGTCGGGCTCCACCTGCACCGCCTCCACCATGTAGCGATTGAGCTCCTCTTCCCCGTAGACCACCTCCATGGCGCGCCCCCCCAGCACATAGCTGGGGCGCACTACCACCGGGTAACCAACCCGCTCCGCCACCGCACGGGCTTCCGCCTCGGTGCGGGCCAGGCCGTTGCGGGGCTGGCGAATATCCAGGCGGCGCAGGATCGCTTCAAATTGCTCCCGATCTTCAGCGCTGTCGATCGATTCGGGGGAGGTGCCCCAAATGCGGGTGCCGGTGGCCAGGCCCTCCGCACTTCCCAGCCAACGCAGCAGCGGAATGGCGAGCTTGAGCGGGGTTTGGCCCCCGAACTGCACGATCACCCCCTCCGGTTTTTCGGCCTCGATGATGTTCAGCACGTCCTCAAGGGTGAGGGGCTCGAAGTAGAGGCGATCGCTGCTGTCGTAGTCGGTGGAAACAGTTTCCGGGTTGCTGTTGACCATCACCGTGGCAAAACCGGCCTCCTGCAGGGCAAAGGAGGCATGGCAGCAGCAGTAGTCGAATTCAATGCCCTGGCCGATGCGGTTGGGGCCACCTCCGAGGATCATCACCTTGCGGCGACCATCGGGTTGCACCTCGTCTTCGGCGGGAAGTTGGCGCAGGCTGCCATCGGCCCCCAGCCGCTCCATGGGCCGCTCATAGGTGGCGTAGTGATACGGGGTGCTGGAGGCAAATTCGGCGGCGCAGGTATCCACCGTTTTGAACACCGCATTGACCCCTAGGGCCTGGCGATGGCGGCGCACCTCCAGCTCATCGCTGCCTGTGGCCCAGCCGATCTGACGGTCGGAAAAACCGAGCTGCTTGAGCTCCAGCAACGCCGCCGCCTGGAGATCGGCCAGGCCGCGGCCGCTCAACAGGCGCCCCTGGGCATCGACAATCCGGCGCAATTTGGCCAGGAACCAGGGATCAATCGCACTGAGCTGGTGGATTTCAGCATCACTGCGGCCCGCGAGCATGGCGCTGCGCACCGCAAAAATGCGATCGGGGCTGGCGGCACGCAGGGCCCGCTCCAGGTCGGTGGGGTCCATGGGCAGGTCGGCTCGATCGCAGCCCCAGCCGGCATGGCCCGTTTCCAGGGAGCGCATCGCCTTTTGAAACGACTCCTCAAAACAACGGCCAATCGCCATCGCCTCACCCACCGATTTCATTGAGGTGGTCAGCAACGCCGGACTGCCGCGGAACTTCTCAAAGGCAAAGCGGGGGATTTTGGTAACTACGTAATCAATCGTGGGCTCAAAACAGGCCGGGGTAGCGCCGGTGATGTCGTTGACGATTTCATCGAGGGTGTAGCCAACGGCCAGACGGGCGGCGATTTTGGCGATCGGAAAACCGGTGGCCTTTGAGGCCAATGCCGAACTGCGCGACACCCGCGGATTCATCTCAATCACCACCACGTCGCCATTGGCTGGATTGATGGCGAATTGGATGTTGCTGCCGCCCGTATCCACGCCGATCTCGCGGATGATCGCAATCGATTGGTCGCGCAGGCGCTGGTATTCCCGGTCGGTGAGGGTTTGGGCGGGAGCCACGGTGATCGAGTCACCGGTGTGAACGCCCATCGGGTCGAGGTTTTCGATGCTGCAGACAATCACCACGTTGTCGGCGGAGTCGCGCATCACCTCCAGCTCAAACTCCTTCCAGCCCAGCAGAGACTGTTCAATCAGGATTTGGGAAACCGGGCTGGCCTCCAGGCCGCTCTTACAGATCGCCCGAAATTCCTCCGGGTTGTAGGCAATGCCTCCGCCGGATCCCCCCAGGGTGAAGGCGGGCCTAATGATGCGGGGATAGCTGCCAATTTGATCGCCCACCAGCTCGGCTTCATCCTGGGTTTTGGCAATGCCTGAGGGGCACACCTCCACGCCAATGCGGGCCATGGCCTCCTTAAACAGAAGCCGGTCTTCAGCCTTTTGGATGGCGGCCAGGTTGGCGCCAATCAACTCAATGCCGTGCTTAGCGAGGGTGCCGTTTTCGGCCAAGGCCACCGCCAAATTGAGGGCCGTCTGGCCGCCCATGGTGGGCAGCAGGGCATCGGGCTTCTCGATTTCGATCACCCTGGTAACCACCTCGGGGGTGAGCGGCTCGATGTAGGTCCGATCCGCCATGTCCGGATCGGTCATGATCGAGGCGGGGTTGGAGTTCACCAACACCACTTCAAATCCCTCGGCCCGCAAGGCTTTACAGGCCTGGGTGCCGGAATAGTCGAATTCGCAGGCCTGACCAATCACGATCGGTCCAGAACCCAGCAGCAGGATGCGACGCAGGTCCGTGCGGCGGGGCATGGGGTAAGGCGGAGGCCAAGCCCGCCCAGCCTCTCATGGGGCCTTCAGTCGCTAGCCTGCCCCTACGGCATCAAGTATCCAAGAGCGACTCCAATCCATGAGTGAACTCCAGCGTTTGAAGGGGCTACTGCCTCCGGAAATGCAGAGCTGGGTGTTTGTGGAAGCCGCGGCCTCCGTGGATCCCCCCCTGATCACCATTGAGGAGATCGGCCGGGATGAGGTGGAGATCCAGCTCGATCTGGAAAAGTGGGATGGCTTCGCCCTCGACCACCGCAACCTGCTGTTTTGGCATGAGGTGGGTCGGGTGCAAAACGACGCCGTGCCCAGGGATGGCTGGGAAATGGCAGCTCTGGCCATTGGCCTAGGTGGTGCCATTGGTGAGCTCTGGGTCCAGGACGGTCTGCTTCTGGTGATGGCCCTTGGTCTTTCGGGCTTTGCCGGCTACCGCCTCTATCTCAAAAACAATTCAGAGAAGCGCCTAAAGGACGCCCTTGCCGCCGATGAACGGGCGATTGATTTGGCTACCCGCTTTGGTTACACCCTTCCCAATGCCTACAAAAGCCTTGGGGGCGCCCTGAAGGAGCTGGTCGAACAGACCCGCAAGAAGAAAAAGCGGGCCTTCCTCGAAGACCGTCTCGAAGCACTGCGCAAGAGTGCCGGCAAGGCCCGGGCCGAAATGGCCCAGCAGCAGGGATCCCGTCAATCAGTGAGCAGTGAGAACGTCTATGGATAGCCAGACGATCCCTAAGCAGGATCTAAACAGTGAAGCCCTGGCGCGGCTCGCCGCCGAAGCCTCCGATGACCGCAAGGCTGTTGATATCCGGCTGATCCGGGTTGATGAGGTGTCTTCCCTGGCCGATTGGTTTGTGATCAGCAGTGGCCTATCCGATGTGCAGGTGCGGGCCATCGCCCGTTCCGTGGAAGATCAGGTAGAAGAGGCAACCGGTCGCCTGCCCCTGCGCCGGGAGGGCCAGAAGGAGGGCAAGTGGATGCTGCTCGACTACGGCGATGTGATCGTGCATGTGCTCACCCCCAGCGAGCGCAACTACTACGACCTGGAGGCCTTCTGGGGCCACGGCGAACAATCCAGCTACGTGGGCACAAGCCAGCTCAC